>CAZNPI010000081.1:0-2642 GCA_964575015.1 uncultured Gammaproteobacteria bacterium | reverse complement strand
AAATCAGAATTTGAGATAAAGAGATATAACAAATCCTCCACTTTAGAAAAGAGGAGGTTGGAGGAGTTATGAAATCAAAAAATTATCCTTCCAATAACAAAACACCCCTTGCAGGGTGTTTTGAAAATCGCAAAGCGATTTATTGGCGCGGAGCGCGCTCTTCCATCGGACGAGCGATCGACACTGCGATTCGGCGGCCGCCCATGTCTTGACCATCAAACATTTGAATGGCCTTCTGAGCTGCTGCGTCATCTGCCATTTCGACGAAAGCGAAACCACGTGGGCGTTGGGTGGCGCGATCCATTGGGATGAACACCGACACAACTTCGCCAGCTGGTGAGAAGAACTCACGGAGTTCCTCATCAGTTGCGCGATACGGGATGCCTCCGACAAATAACTTTGTTGGCATGCGAGTAGTCTTAATGAATTATCAAGAAAACCGTCTGCGCATGACCCTGTCCTCGACCTTCCTATAACGTCCAAACTGGACGAATAGGCTCCACTGACGGACCTTCGCACGTACTTTCTGAATATAATCTACCATTTTCATGGGAAGATGTCAAACACTCAATAATAACAATGGCTCGGGATAATAGACCCGAGCCAAACAACGAACCTAACCCAACCGAGGACGAATATGCATGTCGTATGAGACGCAACTCAAATCTTCGCGGACCAAAACCAGCACACATTCAAGGTCATTTTGGTCACAGTACATACATACCAACCGAGCAGCACCCATAAGATCATCAGGACGCAGTGAGCGTTTTTCTGAATACAGCCGACTAGCCAGATCAAACACACGATCCCTTTCCTGACCCGCCACATGCGCATCCCTAATAAGTGAATAAACACACACGGACTCGCGGCTACCTACTGATGCGACAAGATCGGGAATCCCGGCAATGATCTCATTCGCGATCTTAGCCTCTGCCTCTTTGTAACGCTCATCCGCTTCAACAACGCGTCCTACCCTAGCAAGACGCTGCTTCGCCAACCACAGCTTTCCAATCGTCGTCATAACCTACCTCCTCATCAAAAGACCTGCCATTTTCTTAGCATTTTTTGGGGTCAGCGTCAATTCCAGGTGACTCTCGTCAACGATATACCTGATCATGGGAGCCAATATCTAACAAAATGACAATGACACCTCCTTTGATTTCTTCAAATATAATTCGTATATCTCCCGTCACGGAAATACTGCGTAACCCCTGCATCCGTCCCGTCAACGGATGATTTTTCAAAATCGGATCATGAGGGTGAGAAACAAAATGACGGATAACCTCAAGCGTTTTTACCTGATGACGACTCGACAATCTCTTCAATGATTTCTTAAATTCACGATGAAAAATGATTTTCACATCTTTTTAAGATATGCAATCGCTTCATCGACTTGCATTGGTTTTGTTACATTTACTCCTCGCACAGCTTCAGAACATCGTTGCAAAGCAATATCCTCCTGCTCCAGCGTTAAACCATTCTCCGTTACAGCCCGAAACGGAATCCCCTTTCGTAAAATAATCTGTTTCAAAAACATTTTGATGGCCGCACTCATATCAATTCCAATCTCATCAAGAATTTTTGCGCTAGATTGTTTCGTTTTTTCATCAATACGAACCTGAATAGTTGTCATATATGTATAAAATACGATTTTGTACTGACATTGTCAATACATACTCAGCCGGATAAAAAAGACCCAGGGTTTTAGCCTAGGCCAAGCAATACCGCTATCCCAATTTAGGTCGTACGTGCAAAAAGTACTCGTGATCATTCATCGGGATCCGTTCCGGTACTAAGAAGCATTCGAGATCATTCAGCGCACAATAGACAAAAATAATCAGGGCAGTTCCCGCAAGATCACTTTCCCGAAGACAGCGAGCTTCCGTCTTAAGACGCGCTGCGAGCTCATCGACCCTATTCTCGCTTTCACCCGAAACATCATCATAGCGAACCCAACCATAAATCCTCACACTCTCCGCATCATCACGTGCCTCAGCAATCAGATCGGGAATCTGAGAAATTGTCAGAGCCGCTGCAGTCGCTTGCTGGTCATTGCAAAGCTTGGCTTTATCCCCGATCCGAGCAACCCTGGCCGCCACCTGTCGCTCCAACCACTGCTTTCCAATCGTCGTCATAACCTACCTCCTCATCAAAAGACCTGCCATTTTCTTAACATTCTTCGATGAATGCGTCAAGCCTCAATAAAAAAGAAAAGCCCGGGGATAAAGCCCGAGCACACAAAACGAAAATAACTTATTTAGGACGAACAACCATCTGCACACTCGAAGTGTATGCACGCGAGGTGCATACCAAGAGCTGACTCAAAGAACAAACAAGATCGTTTGCCTCACACCAAGTGAACAGAAGATGTGCCAAACCTGCCAGATCACTCTCACGCAGGTCCCTCTGTTCGGCATTCAATCTCTGAAACAATTCATCTACTCCATTTCGTTTTCCACCGGCAACCTCAGAATCGTTCAACGATTCAATCAAGATTACTTCCCTATCCTTGCCTCCAAGATGATCAACCACGTCCATCAAGCGATTCGTGATACGTGTGGCAGCAGTCATCAACAAGAAGTTATGGAACGTGCTCACATCCGCAGCCAATGCTGCCTTTTCTGCTTCGATCCGCTCTCGCC
>CAZNPI010000080.1:0-3638 GCA_964575015.1 uncultured Gammaproteobacteria bacterium | reverse complement strand
GATATTTTTGCGGCAACCGGATCATTCGGGCAGGGGATTACAACAGCACCGATTCAGCTTGTTGCTGCATATGGAGCATTGGCTAATGGTGGAAAGTTGATGCGTCCATATATTGTTGATGAATTTATTCACCCAGATGGCACGCATGAGCAAACCAAGCCACAAGTTGTGGCACAACCGATTTCGCCGAGAGCGTCTCGTTTAATCTCGGGTATGCTTGTTTCCGTGGTTGAGAATGGTCACGGGAAGCGGGCGGGTGTTCCAGGGTATTGGGTGGCGGGTAAAACCGGTACAGCTCAGGTTCCCGGTCCCGGTGGTGGATATTTGAAGGATGTGAACATTGGCTCATTTGCCGGGTTCGCTCCAGCAAGTGATCCGAAGTTTGTGATGTTGGTAAAGTTGGACCATCCGCGTGATGTGGCGTGGGCAGAGCCTTCAGCCGCACCACTGTTTGGAGAGATGGCCAGTTTTCTCTTGAGTTATTATCAGGTTCCACCTGAGCGCCCTATCACGGTGATAAAACCGGCGGCGATTGTTCCACTAACGTCCTCATCGACAAGTTCAACGCGGTAGGCGTAGACTATTCCGTATGGCAAAACTTCAACAGTATTTTGAGCGCTTCCTCGGGACATGCGTTTCTCGAGCGTTTCAGCGTGAGCATCCGTTAGTGATTGCTGTGGCTGGGTCCGTAGGAAAAACATCGACAAAAACAGCAATTGGGATTGCATTGGGTGCGCATGAAGCTGGTACTGGTGTTGTGATGACTGAAAAGAATTACAACAATGAGTTGGGCGTTCCGTTGGTTGTTTTTGGATGTGAAATGCCGCATCGTTCCCCGGTATTATGGTTGAAGCTTTTAGGGACTGCGTTCTGCACATCTGTTGGTTTGATGAAGTTACGAGCTCGAATTTTTGTGTTAGAGCTTGGTACGGACAAGCCGGGAGATTTGGATTATCTGATTAACATGACACAGCCGAGTATTGGCGTGTTAACCGCAATTGGAATTGAGCATACGGAATTCTTTGGCTCTATTGAAGGTGTAGAACGTGAAGAGATGACCTTGATTCGTAGACTTCCGTCAGACGGTATCGCTGTTGTAAATGTGGATGATCGGCGAATCACGAATGCGTGTGCATCACTACCGGTTCGTCAGATTGGATTTGGGACTGCAGATACGGCACTAGCTCAGATTTTTCAAACTCGGATTGAAGTTGATTCAGCAGAACCAGCATCATCTGGGCTGTATGTTGATATTTCAGTGTTTGGAAAAGCACGACCATTGCGCCTGACCGGTACGGTCGGTCGCCCACAAGCGTATGCTGTTGCCGCAGCTATCGCTTGTGTTACGGCTATTGATGCGGATCTAGCGACAGCGATACGTCGTCTTGAGGAGCAGTTTCACGGCATGCCGGGTCGTATGAGCTTGATTGAGGGTATCAAGCATACTTGGCTCATTGATGATTCTTACAACTCATCGCCATTAGCCGTTGCTTCTGCATTGCGGGATCTCGCAGCGTTTCCAATTGTTGAAGGCGCAAAACGCATTGCTGCACTTGGGGATATGCGTGAACTCGGTGTGTTAACAGAAGACGCTCATCGCGAAGAAGGATTATTCGTAGCAGAACTCGGAGTTGACATGCTTGTTGTCTGTGGTACTCTCGCCCATGTCGTGGCACGCGCCGCGAAAGAGGGGGGAATGCCGGAAGAGCATATTTTCACCTTCGCAAATAGCGCAGAAGTCGGCTTGTTTATTCAAGATCGAATGAAGAAGGGGGACGTAGTTTTGATCAAAGGATCGCAGAACACCGTCTTCATGGAGCGTGTCACCAAGGAATTGATGGCGCATCCGGAACAGGCAGCGCAATTATTAGTGAGACAGTCTGCAGATTGGGAAGTGAAAAGACAGTTACTGTAAGGCACCATCGTCTATCGGCTAGGACACGTGGTTCTCATCCACGGAAGAGGGGTTCGACTCCCCTTGGTGCTACCAAAAAGAAAACCGTGTTTACGCACGGTTTTCTTTTTGGATAAACAGAAACCCGCGACGACACGAGGTGTGAGATCTCCTTGCGGAGCGTCACGGGTGTCTGTCGCGGGTGAGTGACCCGACGGGTTGGGGCTAGCCGATCAGGGGATCGGTGCCCTCGTTGAAGCCGGCCTCCTTGAGCTGCCGGACGGCCTCGGCGATGATGTGGTCGGGGGTGACGACCATCTGCACGGTGATCACGCCGGGGAGGCGTTGGCCGCCGAGGATGTGCACCTCGGGGGCGAAGACCACGGTGTTGCCCGACGGCAGCTTCTCCTTGAGTGTTGCCGTGAGCTCGTTGATGAGGTCCACGCTCTTCCCGTGGTGCCTCGGGTTCACCCGAAGGCGGAGGTTGGTGCCGGTCGCCGACTTGTGGAACCAGAACTCGAGATCCTTGGAATCGATCATGGCTCGCTGTCCTTTCTGGGAAAAAACGACGTGATGAAGCTACCATAAGATGGGGAATTTGTCAAGGCTGGAATGCTGTCATTCTTGACTGGTTTGAAAAAATCTGGCAGCGGTATAGATATGCCTATTGCTCTTATGTTTTCTTCATTTTCAATCTGTTTGCCCTTAAACGAGCATCACGCGTATTCCTTTCGTGATATTATGGTGTGGTATGCAGAGTCTTGTATGAAAAAGAACATCATGAAACGAAAGACTCTTGCGCAGCATGCAAAGGATCATTTTATCCCGCATAAGGGAAATAAGTATCATCCGCATGTATTGAAGCATCATGTGCTATTGGGATACTCGGCGATCGCCGTATTGTTGAAATCCTTAGCTATTATCGTCGCAGTTGCATATCCTCGTATCGACATTTCTGCTCTGGCAATCACGCCGCAGAATATCATTAACCTCACAAATCAGGCACGCACAGCTGTTGGATTGCCAGCACTGCATTTGAATCAACAGTTGGCGACATCTGCGCAGATGAAAGCAGAAGATATGCTGCAGAACCAGTATCTTGCACATACAAGCCCACAAGGTCTGTCGCCTTGGTATTGGGTGAACAAGAGCGGATATGATTTTCAGAAGAGCGGAGAGAATTTGGCTGTTCATTTTGCGCAAGCAGAGGATGTTGAGGCTGGATGGATTGCAAGCCCTGATCACAAAAAACAGATTCTTGATCCAGATTTCGTTGATGTGGGCGTTGGGGTAACGCAGGGAACATTTGAAGGTGTGCCAACGTATATCGTCGCAGAGCATTTCGGTGAACCGCTTGCTGCAAAAGAAGTAGTATTGAATACGCTGGCAACGAAGGTGGCGCCACCCGTTCAAAATCATGCAGCCGCACCAGCACCATTTGTCCTTGTGAAACCTGCCGTCAAAGGAGCTGCAGTCCGTGTGAATGATCGGAAGGCTGCTTCTGTGGTAGCGACGCTAGGAACGACTGCTGTAGATTTAGCTCCAGAGCAGAACGGAACATGGGCTGGAATCGTTCCATCGAAGGATAGTGATGCGCCACCAGAAACGCTCACGGTAGTTGCAAAAGATTCGGAGGGTGGGGAGAGTCAACCAGCTGCACTCGTTGTTGGTTTTAACAGTTCGCCAATGATGTTATACGGGCAGCAGATGCCGATCGTTTCCCAAGGAAAAATATTTAATTTAT
>CAZNPI010000079.1:0-3804 GCA_964575015.1 uncultured Gammaproteobacteria bacterium | reverse complement strand
CGGCTTTCATCGCATCAGTAATTCTTCGCTGTCCATTGGTGATACGTGTCCCGGGTGATGCGGCTTGGGAAATATCGGTTCAAAAATTTGCAGTTACGGATACGATTGATATTTTTCAGAAAAAAAAATATCATTGGCGTATTGAACTGTTGAAGTATGTGCGATCGTTTGTTGTACGACGTGCCACTGCTGTCATTTGCCCTAGTGTTTATTTTACAAATCTCGTTGCTGAGTGGGGTGTATCTCTGAAGCGTTTGCATACTATATATAATGGAATTGATCTTGTTCCATTCGTCGGACAAGAGATTCCGTATCAACAGCGTGAGCGAGTTTGTATTTCGGCCGGACGGCTTGTCTCTTGGAAGGGATTCGATGTCTTAATCCGGATGATGCGAAGTCTTCCAGATTGGTCTTTTTGGCTTGCCGGAGATGGACCAGATCGAGCTCGATTAGAAGAAATCGCGCGTACTGAGAGCGTCGCGGATCGTGTAATATTCCTTGGACAGCTATCGCATGATGAATTATTCGAAAAGTTTCGTCATGCAAGACTATTTATATTGAATACATCATTTGAGAGTTTTTCATTTCAAATCGTAGAGGCTATGCATGCTGGTCTTCCGGTTATCGCGGCATCAATTGGTAATCTTTCAGAGATCATCACACAAGATATTGATGGTATATTTGTACCACTCAATGATCCTTTGGCAATTCAGAGCGCTGTTCGGCGTATTGATGGAGATGAAAATTTTCGAAAACTACTTATTGACCATGCCAGGCAAAGAGCGGAGCAATTTTCGATCACGAAAACAATGGATCGTGTAGAGCAATTATTTCAAGACGTATGAGTCAACAAAATGAATATGTGGTGCAGATAAACAAAGAAAGATATTATCATTCATATGATAATCTTTTGAGATTCATATCGTATTATTACCAGATCATGCTTATCCAAAAACTTCATCCATCGAAGATATTGGAGATAGGTGTAGGGAATAAGGTTATGAGTGGTTATTTGAAGAACAGCGGAGTGGATATTGAAACGTGTGATTTTGATGCAGCTCTTGAGCCTACCTATGTTGCAGACGCTAGAAAATTACCAATCGCTGATAATACGTATGATCTTATTGCAGCTTTTGAAATATTGGAGCATGTGCCTTGGGACGATTTGGATGGGGCTTTACAAGAGCTTCATCGGGTAACACGAAAGCACGTAGTCATATCAATTCCATATGCATCAACTGGTTTTGAGTTTGTATTACGTTTTCCGTTCATTGAAACAATACTGCATAAACAGTTTGTTGATATCTTTTTACGATTGCCGCTTTTTCGCACGCATGTGTTTCATGGGCAACATTATTGGGAAATGGGAAAAAGAGGATATCCTATAGCAAAAATACGAAAGGCGCTACAAAAGCATTTTGTTATTGTGGAAGAGGTAAGACCGCCATTAAATTATTATCATTATTTTTTTGTTCTTGAAAAAATATAGCTTGTATATTCAAAGACTGTATGAAGATTTTAAGTATCAGTATGGATCGAACCATATGTGACCCGACCTCGAGCGCTGCTCGTCGTCAGGTTGCATATTTTCAAGATCATGAAGTACGAATCATTGTTCTTGCTTCTGGGTCACATGCTGATATTGTGCTTGCGCCTGGAATTATTGTGGAGTGTGTTGGCGGAACAAGCAAACCGATTGTTTTTATACGTGCGTTGCTTCGGATGTTTACATTGTCGAGAACAGAAAAATTTCAGATTATAACGTCGCAGGACGCCTCATATTCCGGATTCTGTGCATGGTTTTTTTCGCGTCTTCAGCATATCCCGTTGGTGGTTCAGTTGCATGGTAATTATTTGGATAACCCATTGTGGATTAAACAGAAAAGATCTCATGTTATATTAAACGGAATAAGTAAGTGGATCGTGCGACGTGCGGAAGGCGTGCGCTGTGTGAGCGAGCGTTTGCGTCGTCAGGTCGTTATAGATTTTAGTGTTCCTGCAGATCGAACGGTTTCGATGCCGATTTATACAGACTTATCTGTTTTTGCTCCGTCAGGCGAACGAAAGGGCGATGGTCCATACATTTTATTCGTCGGACGATTGCATGAAGAGAAAGAGCCTTTCTTGTTGTGTGATGTCATGATCCCCTTATTGCAGGAAGATAAGGACTTAAAGCTGGTTATTGCAGGAACGGGACATCTACGTGATGCTATTGAACAACGATTTGTAGCGGTTGGGTTGCAGAAGCAGGTACTATTTGTGGGTCATCTTTCATCAGATGAGCTTGCGATCTGGTACCGATCAGCCGTCTGTTTGCTTCATCCATCCTCTTGGGAGGGTTGGGGGATGGTGATGATTGAGGCAATGGCATGCGGTTGTCCTGTCGTAACAACGGATACGGGTTGTGCTGGAGAGGCGGTGCAGAACGAGAAGAACGGATTCGTGGTTCCAATTGGTGACGTATCTGGATTGCGAAAATCCGTTCAATATCTCTTGAATAATGAAGTGATGCGAAAACGCTTTTCTGAAGCTGCAGTTATTGAAGCTGCGCGATGGAATTTTGCTGATCACGCGAAGGATCAGGTTCAATATTTTAGTCAGGTTATTCAGTCTGTAAAAAAGAAATGCCGTTTGCTTGTGACGGTTCAAGCAGTTGATTTAGATGATCCATTAATGGGGTTTTTTCATGAGTGGCTCATTGCTGCATCGACACAGTTTGAAAGAATTACAGTTCTTGCGCTTCGTGTGGGTCGTTATCAACTACCTTCGAATGTGATTGTTATTCCGTTGCGTCCGAAAAATTCTCGATCTCGTTGGAAAGCGATTTTTACAGTATGGAGGGAATCTTGGAATCGACGAAATGAGTATGATGCGGTGTTTGTACGTGGAGATGTGCAGTATGTTCTTATCGCTGGTTGGTTATGGCGACTGCTACGGAAAAAACTTATTTTTTGGTATGCACATTTTAGAGTAAACCCTCTGGTGCTTCCGGCATCTATGATCGCTAATACGGTCGTCACATCAGTTCCAGAGGCTTGTGCGAGTTATTTCGTGGATGCGGTTAGTATCGGTCAGGCAATATCATCTGATCGTTTTGTTATGTGTGAGCAAATAGAGCCTCATGATCGACTGCAAGTTATTACTTTGGGTAGGGTGACGCGTGTAAAGCGTATTGAAGAATTGATGGAGTCGTTTATTCATGCGAATGGGGAAGCATGGGGAACAATGCAAATCGTTGGTCCTCGGTTAGATCGAATCTATGAAGAGGAGCTCCAAAAGATAGTGGATAAGCACCCAAACGAGATTCATTGGGGTCCGTCATCTATTCCATATGATGAGATGCCTAAGTACTTATGCAAATTTGATATTCAGTTTAGTGCTTGTGAAGCGAGTTTGGATAAGGTAATCATTGAGAGCATGTTCTGTGGTGTCATTCCAATCGTGGCGACGGATGGCTTGCGACATTGTCTTCCGGAGTCTCTTCATTGGTTGATTGCGAAGGATGATGCCTCACGTGTCATAGCTCTGAAGAAGGTTGTTTCACTGTCTGTGACTCAGCGCTTTGCTTTAAGAAAGCAGTTGAGAGCAATTGCAGTCGCTACCCACTCCGTGAATTCACAGATTGAGCGGTTAATCTCAATAATCATCTCATGAGTACTATTAAGCGTATTTGTTATTTTGGTATTTATCCTCCGATAATTGCGCGGAATAAAGTTTTAATTGATGGGCTTCGCGATAATGGTGTATCTGTTATTGAATGCTTTGATCAGTCGTTCTCCTATCTTAAGAAGGTGCAGAGCTTAT
>CAZNPI010000078.1:0-3835 GCA_964575015.1 uncultured Gammaproteobacteria bacterium | reverse complement strand
CTTGTGGTATTGATATTGTTGAAATGTCAAAAGAGCAGTTGATCTCCAAAATGAAGGAGTTGAATATTGATACGGGTGATAAGACCTGGAATCTTGGGAAACTGTATGATGAGTTGTATAAGGAGGTCGTTCGAAAGAAACAGATGCAGCCATTGTTTGTAACGGATTATCCGATTGAAATGGAGCCGTTGGCTAAGAAATGTGACTACGACCCTCGCTTTGTTCAACGCTTTCAGTTGATTGCAGGTGGATTGGAACTGTTGAAAGCTTATTCCGAGCTTAATGATCCAATTGATCAGCTTGCACGTTTTAACCTGCAGCAGGAGATGCGAGAAGCAGGGGATGATGAGGCTCAATCGATTGATATGGCGTTTGTTCGATCGCTTGAACACGGAATGCCTCCGACCGCTGGATGGGGAATGGGTATTGATCGATTTACCATGATGGTGACTGATGCTCCAAGCGTTAAAGAGGTCATCCTATTCCCAACATTGCGTCCTGAAGCAACAGAGTCTGAATCATCCAATACTCTCGTATGAAGAAAATTGTCATGTGTTTCGGAACCTTTGATGGCTTGCACGCAGGTCACGAAGACTACTTCCGCCAAGCCAAAGACCAGGGAGATGAATTGATCGTCATTGTTTCACGGGATGTGACGGTTGTTGATTTAAAGGGCGATTTGCCACGGATCAATGAAGGTGATCGTTTGGCTGTTGTGTCAAACCATCCGTTTGTTGATGATGCTCGATTAGGATACGCAGAAGATAAATATCGGATTATCGAGGAAATTCAGCCAGATGTGATTTGCCTTGGACACGATCAAGAAGCCTTTACGGAGAATTTGGATGCAGAGCTTTCACGACGAGGTCTTTCCGCAAGTATTGTTCGTTGCAACGCGTTTTATCCGGATAACTTCAAGTCATCCTTGCTTCGCGGCGCTCGTGTGGATGATGAGGACATGTATGCAGAGGCGGAATATGAAGAGGGAATGCCGTTGTAAACTTTTTTCCAATTATGCTTGATCCAAAATACATTCGTGAACACGTGGAAGAAGTCCGCGCAAATTGCGTGAAACGTCACGTGACTGTTGATATTGATGCGTGGCTTGCTTTAGACACTCGCCGTCTTGCGTTGATCCAGGAGGCAGAAGCATTGCGAGCAGAACGAAATGCGATTGCGGATCGGATGAAGCAGCCAGGAGCTGATCGAGAAGCTGGGATTGCGAAGGGGAAGGAAGTGAAGGATGCAATTGCCGTGAAAGAGATCGCTTTAAAAGAGGTTGAGAGCGAATGGAAAGCTATTTTGCTATCTTTTCCAAATCAAACACATCCAGATGTTCCAGAGGGCAAATCTGACGCTGAGAACGTAGAGTTGCGTGTCGTCGGGGAGATTCGAAAGCTTGAGAATCCCTTGGATCATGTTGCCCTTGCGCAAAAACACGATTTGATTGATTTTGAACGCGCCGCGAAGGTAACGGGGGCGAAGTTTTATTTTTTGAAAGGGAAGTTAGCTATTCTTGAGCAAGCTCTTGTTCGTTTTGCTACTGATCAGTTGGTTCGTGAGGGGTTTATGCCGCTCGCAACGCCAGACTTGGCTCGTGATGAGGTTTTAATGGGAACAGGGTACAACCCGAGAGGCTCAGAGACGCAGATCTATTCGATTGAAAATTCGGATATGTCTCTTGTGGGAACGTCCGAGATCACCGTCGGTGGGTATCATAAGGATGAAATTTTGCCTGCGGCCGAGTTGCCTATTAAGTATGCGGGTATTTCACATTGTTATCGAACAGAGGCTGGGGCTTATGGGAAAGAGTCTTATGGCTTATATCGAGTGCACCAGTTCACGAAGGTGGAAATGTTTGTGTTTTCAAAGCCAGAACAGTCAGATGCCATGCTTTTGGACATCCTTCGTGTTGGGGAGCATCTCTATCAGCTCTTAGAGATCCCGTATCGCGTTATTGAGATCTGTACAGGTGATTTTGGAAACCCACACTACAAGAAATATGATATTGAGGCTTGGATGTGGGGACGTGCAAATGGGGCTGGAGATTGGGGAGAGGTAAGCTCTGCATCAAATTGTACGGATTATCAGGCTCGACGGTTGAATATTCGGTACAAGAATCCTGATGGGGAGAACGGATATGTTCATACACTCAATAATACGGCCATCGCTATTTCCCGTACGTTGATTGCATTGCTTGAAAATCATCAACAAGAAGACGGAACTATCAAGATCCCGGAAATTTTGATCCCGTATTGCGGATTTGATTCTATTGGCTAGTCCTGTCTATGAGAATTCCGCTCCTAGGTGCCATTGAATTGGCGCTCGAAAAGGTCGGAACTCGGACATACACACAACCGCAGACGTTTGAGGTTGAGTATCGCGTTCAACTGAAAAATATCGCAGACACGGCGCAGCAATGCGTCGTTGTCGTTCCTGGATTGCGCTCTGGGGGTGATCAGTCAATTTTAAAGTCCTCTGTTTTTATTCCGGAAACAGATCTTCAGGTTGATCCGGTTTGGCAGAATCCGTACGCGGCATGGAGGCTAGAGCTACCGGTCCAGGGAATAGAGGTGGTATCGCAGACATTTACCGTCCAGGTTCGTCCATCGCAAGAATATTCGCGTTGGGAGAATCTGGTTATAGGGGATAGAGTAGAGCAGATTCCGGAACGGCTCTTAGCGATGCAGCCGAATGCGTTCATCCATCCAAATCGCTCGGATATCCAAGAATTAGCAAAAAAGATTGTTGGTTCTGAGTCCCGCGTTATTTCTGTTCTTAAACGGTTGAATGTGTATGTGTCGGAAAATATAGTGTATGGAAATCCGATTCCTGGGTTGTATAGCGATGAGCAAGCATTAAATGAGAAGGTCGTTGATTGTGGCGGTTTTGCATCATTATATTGTTCATTAGCAATTTCACTGGGGATTCCAAGTCGTATTGTAAGTGGGTTTTGGGCTGGGTATGAAAAAAATGGGATGCATGCCTGGGCTGAAAGTTTGTTACCAAGTGGGGTATGGATTCCGGTTGATCCATCCGTAGAAAATCTTCGGCAACGAGGAGCGACTCGGAAGTCTGGAAGGTTTGGATATCTTGGAAGTGATCGGATCGCATTAAGTCGCGGTTGTGATATTCCGCTTCAGGTTTATGGTCAAACTGTGCATACAGATATTTTACAAAACCCGATTTGTATTCCTGAACTTGGTACAACGTCCGTGGAGATGTCCTTTGGTTTTACGACGCAAGTACGCTGATCTCTATGTCCCGCGTCGTCATCACAAGTCTCGCACCCAACACGCAATCAGCTGATGTGCGGTTAGCTCTCCGTCTCATTTGTTCGCCATGGAAGTGGAGGCGCGGATTATCGTCACAGATGCTCGAGAAAAATTTTTGTGAATTTCTTCCAATCGCGCATGCATTTTCATTTGATAGTGGGCGTACCTGCTTACGAACGATCCTTGCCTCTTTAGGACTGCAAAAAGATGACGAGGTGTTGGTACAGGCTTTTACCTGTGTGGCCGTTCCTGGGCCTGTTTTATGGTCTAAAATGAGGCCAGTGTACGTTGACTGTGATCTTGAGACATATGGAATGGATCCAGAGGATCTGGAGCGGAAAATCACCTCAAAAAGCAAGGTGCTTATTATCCAGCACACGCTTGGAAGACCTGCTCAAGTTGAGCGTCTGGTTGAGATAGCAAAACGTCATCATCTTTTCGTGATAGAAGACTGCGCACATGCCCTTGGCGCAAGCGTGAATGGCAAGCATGTCGGGACATTTGGAGATGCTGCGTTTTTTAGTTTTGGTCGTGATAAAGTCATCTCATCAGTCTTTGGC
>CAZNPI010000077.1:0-3894 GCA_964575015.1 uncultured Gammaproteobacteria bacterium | reverse complement strand
ACGGGGTTGCCCCCGCCAGCACCTCAAGCTGGTGCGTATACCATTCCGCCACCTGAGCAAACAACGTACTTCATCCACGGGATTGCTCCCGTCCCGACCAGGTCGGGATGCGTATACCATTCCGCCACCTGTGCATGTGCATTTACGGCGTTTTCCGCCTTGCCTGGAGCCTGTCTCCAGCCGCCCGCAGTGTAGAAGATGTGACCGCCTTTGGCAACCCCCCTTCTAGATCTGCGTCTGAACGAACGGCTCGACTCGTAATAAGCTTAAACTTTTTTGGAACAACCTCGAGCGAAAACTGGAATCCGTTAACCATATGAGAATCCACCTGCACATCGACTGGCTCGGGTGAAATAATTTTTCCGTATCGAATAAATGCACGCGTCTTTTTCATCTGACGTTCTCTGCTTCGTCTTCCCCAGCGAGAAGCATCTGGCGCTTCATTGGGTTCAATCACAACTTCCAAAAATCCATCTTTTGCATCATCAAGCGAAGCACGCTCACCCGTCCCCTGACCAATATTTTGAATAGTGATAGACCCTCCATGCACTGCGGATAATCGATAGTGACCCTCAATATCAACAGCAGCCATTGTTCGAGGCATGCGAATACTGGTTAAAAAATATCGATTATCTATTTTACCAACATCGAGTGTTTCAACAAATCGCGCAGCAACCACATCGCATGCAGCAGGACCATTTGGAATTCCAAGCAATGTTGCAACGCCCCACGGTTCAACAACCGGAATATAGCCGACGGTTACATCAAGATCCGGTAAAAACCAGAGCATTTTATCGAATGATTGATCATTGCCAATGATAACAACCGTCGTCACACCTTCACGAACCATTTGCTCAATCAGCTCTTTCGCACTCCGAAATAATGATAATCGAACAACACGACCTTGCAGATCAAGGGACGTCAAACGGACATCAACCTCTGCGATGGCACGCTCATACCGACGATCGTTTAAAACGTCGTCATAGATGAATGCGTACGTGCCGGAATACATATCAGCGTTTCACGCCGACAAATCTCATTAAGCGTTTCCTGATTGAACAGGTTTGGTACTTGGTGTTTGTGCTTTACCCGCTATTCCAATGGCAACTTTTCCATTCAACACAGCGCCTGCTTCAATTGCAGCCGTTTCACACACAACATCACCCATCACCTTGGCAGTCGCTTTCAGCTCTAATCGTTTCGCCACAGTTAAATTCCCCTCGATCAATCCAGACACGACCGCCTCATTTGCTGAAACGTCCGCCTTTAACTTCGCCTCTGTCCCAACGGTCAAAAGACCTTTTGCCGAAACATGTCCCTGCACCTCACCTTCAATCAAGACATTTCCTGGGCTTGTAAATTCACCTTCGACGCGCACACCGCGAGCAATAACCGTCTCTTGAGACGACGCTCCGGCATCAGAGGAATACCCGTCCGTTCGCTTTGATGGTTGAAACATATGCCCGTACCGTAGCGCTCACGCTTAGGTCGCGTCAACTTCTGACTGTGCATGAATATTCCGCAAACTGTACGGAAGATGCATTTCAAAATGCGTTCCCTTTCCCGGCCCTTCACTAGTGACAGAAATCGACCCGCCAACGGCCTCTAACAATCGTTTGACGATGAACAATCCCAAACCAGTTCCATCCACTGCATGCCCGTGACCTGCAGCACCTCGATGAAACCGCCGAAAAAGCTGAGAGATCTCCTGTCGTGACATTCCGGCACCCGTATCACTCACTCGGCAAATTAAATAGTTCGCCGCACATTCACACTCTAAATGGACACCACCGGACTCTGTATATTTAATCGCGTTATCGACAAGATTAAACAATGTCTGTCGTAGCGCCTCGCGATCAATCACGATCGTCTCTGGTGTCGTTGATGCAACTGCAGAGGTTAACTCCAGTTTCTTCAGCATAGCGGCGTGCTTCATTTCTTGCACAATTCCCTCTACCTCCTGCGCCACATGAATTGGAACTGGACGACTTTCATACCGACCAACTTCCATTCTCGACGCATCCAAAAATGTCTCGGCCAAAGAAAGAAGACGTGTTGCCGAATCCTGAATCATCCCAGACATGCGCTGAGCAGACTCTGGAAGGACGCCGCAATCACCAGACGTGAGCATCGATGCAGCAGAGCGTATTCCACCAATCGGACCTCGAAGCTGATGCGCAACCATATCCACAAAATCTCGCTGAGCTTCTTCAAGCGAACGTAGTTCCCGATTTGCCTCTTCAAGAGCGCGTCGTCGTGTTTGCTCTGCACGAACGGATGAGATTGCGATGATGCCAAAAAAACCAACCAAGAGAGAACCGCTTGCACCGACAATCGCCTCCCCAAGATCTCTTGAACGAAGCAAGATGATGACCGCAAACGACACAAGTAAAATGAAAAATCCTTCCAATGGACGAAGCTCAATACCAAACACCATCGCACGAATGCTTCCAAGGAGTGAAAAGATAAGAAACCAAACAACAGCAACGGGCATGAAGTACCCGGTCGGAATCGGACCAATCACAAACTGCATCACACCGGCGATCACGAAAGGAATTAAAATAATGACACCGTAGGCGGCATGACGGCGACGAAGCACCGGAATATGTTGGCCGTGCAAGACGGGATAGAGTTCAGCCGAAATAATGAACAATGCAAGAAGATATAAACCAGCACCAAGATAGGCACCAAAAGTTAACAATGCTGTGACTGGAAAAATACTGACATGAAGGACGGTCTGGATTAACCCAGAAGCAATCACAAAAAACGACAAACCACTTAACGCATACATGTACCCGATATGTCGCAAGAATGGACGATGACCGATCGTTGCTGCAGCATGAATCGCTATTGCAGAACCGAATGACGCATACGCATAAAACAATATCTTCCAAAGGGCAACCTGCAATGGACCGGCACTTGGAAAGAGATGGACAATCCAATCTGCAGACGTCCACATCGTCAAGCAGACGGACATGAGAGCAAATAGTGCGCCAGGCACCGAAGAGCGCTGACGCATCCACACCATCACACCCAACGCAAAAACGGCCGCCGAAGAACCGACGGTTAAAATCAGATCCAGTGGAAGAAGGGGCAACACAAGAAAACTACATTTCTTCAGGCGTTGGGATTCCGAGAATATCCAAAGCGATGGTCACCGTAGATATGATTGATGCAATGAGACGTAACCGCGCCATACGCAATTCAGGCTCTGCATCCAACACCTTTACTGCATGATAGAACTCCGTCACGCGATGCGCCAGAGTCAGACACCACTGAGCGATCAATGCCGGTCGTAATTCTTCTGCGGAGCGTCGACAGACGTCTGGAAATTGCGCAAGCTGAACAGCAAGACGTTTTTCTGACGGTTCAGAAAGCAACAACAAATCGCCACTCACCTGCTCCGGATTCCATTCTGCTTTTCGCAAGATTGCTTGAAGTCGTGTTGCAGCATACTGAACATATGGTCCGGTATCACCGTCAAACGACAATGCCTGTTCCAAGTCAAACGTAAAAATCTTGTCACTATCCTGTTTCAACATTCCAAATTTAATTCCACTCATCGCCAAACACCAAGCCGTGTGCGACACCTTGCCCTGAAACCAATCTGGATGACGCGTCATCGTTTCTCGCATCGCTAAAGAAATGACCTCATCGCGGAATGATTGCAATGTAACGATGTTCCCTTCACGACTAGACATCGCACCGCTTTTCAATGTCACGAACTCATACCCCGTAAATTCCATCTGCTGCGTCATCCCCATCAACTTCAACGTTGCAAACAGTTGTTGAAAATACAGAGACTGACGATTATCGACCATCAACAAACTTCGCTCCATTCGCGGGTATTCTAGCACTTTAAATTTTGCCCACGCTAAATCCTTTGTCGCATAT
>CAZNPI010000076.1:0-3927 GCA_964575015.1 uncultured Gammaproteobacteria bacterium | reverse complement strand
GTTATTGCGCATCGTCTTTCAACGATTATGCAGATGGATCGCATTGTGGTGATGGAGGATGGAAGAGTGGTTGATGCGGGAACGCATGACGAGCTCTTGTCAAAGACGGGTATTTATCAGAAGCTATGGAACATTCAGGCGGGGGGCTTTGTTGGAGCAGCCTGATGCGAGCATACTCCATGTTCTGGCTGTGGAACTCGTTCAGCGCTTCGCTAGATCACTCAAACAATCCTCGCTGGCGAACATAGAGTATGCTCGCATCAGGCTGATTACGAATTAAATTTTTATGCATCTCATTATACAAACAGACGGGGGAGCTCGTGGAAATCCGGGGCCGGCAGGAATTGGTGTGGTGATTAGTGATGCGAAGGGGAAGGTGTTGGAGGAGCATGCGAAGTATCTTGGAGTGACGACCAATAACCAGGCGGAATATCAGGCCGCTATTCTTGGATTGCAGCGAGCGGTTGCATTGGGTGCGAAATCTGCAGAAGTTGTTGCGGATAGTGAACTGCTTGTGCGCCAGGCAAATGGGGATTATAAAGTGCGAAATCCTGATTTAGCACGTCGATTTTTAGAATTAAAGAACCTTGAAATGCAGCTTGGTGGCCGTGTGACATACCGTCATGTACGACGAGAACAAAATAAGCACGCAGACAAATTATCTAACGACGCAATGGACGCCGGACGGTAGGCGGTTGTGGTATACTGTGGGTAATGAAGCGTACGATTCTTTCACCTCAACGAAGATCTACGAAACGCCGAAGGTTTAGCCGTCCTTCGTGGCTTTGGCGCTGGCATCATCTGCTGTCAGTTTTTATTTTTTTCGTTGGTATTGGAATGTCGTTAGCCTCTTTGCAATTTACGCCGGCAAATCAACGGGCGCATGCGGCGGCGACGGATAACGTGATGGGTTGGGCTTGGGCGGATTCAATTGGATGGATTTCATTGAATAGTGAAAATGTTGGCGCATGTAATCAGCCGCAATGTGGAAGTTACGGAGTGAATCTCGATCCTGTGACGCGTCAAATAAATGGGTTTGCTTGGTCCGATCATACGGGATGGATTTGTTTTGGAACGTCTTGTTCAGATCCGCAGGCTGTAGATTGTAATGGGTTGACGCCTGTGACGAATTCGCCACCTACGGCATACATTGACGCTGGGAATGGAAGCGTTGCTGTGCATGGTTGGGCAAAAGTATGTAATGAAAAGAATGATGGTTGGATTTCATTAAACTGTGCTGAGGCAGGTGCGGGCGTTTGCGCAACTGTTGCTCCGTATTATCACGTTGTCTTTAATCCTTCGACTGGAAAATTTAGCGATCCATTGAGTCCTGGTTCTTCTTTTGCCTGGAACGGAACGGATCAGCAAACTGGACTTGGATATATTGATTTTCAATATGCATACGTTCAGCAGGAAAAAGGAGTCCTCACCTGTGCTGACAAGATTGATAATGACATGAACGGATTGATTGATTGCAAGGACCCTCAATGTGCAACTCAGCAAACATGTATTGATGAGCAGGTTATTGCGGAGTGTAAAACGATAGCGGATTGTGCAAAGCCGCTGTGTTCATCCAATCTTGCAAATACACTGTGTAATGAATCGGCAACAAATCCTGTAAACCCAGCTGATCCAAATAATCCAACTGGAAATATTTGTGCGGATGGAATCGATAATAACAATAATGGACTAGTTGATTGCCAGGAGCCAGCTTGTCAGTCTTCACCGTTGTGCGCGGAGACTCCGACAAATCCGAATATTGATCAGGTGAATAATTTGCCTGTGTGTGCTGATGGAATAGATAATGATGGTAGTGGAGCGTCTGATTGTGGTGATGCAAAGTGTGCAACATACCCTGCGTGTCAAATTACGGGTGAGGCAGCTGCAATACCAAACGATCCAACGACGAGCTGTTCTGATGGAATCGATAACCCACCAGCGAATGGACTTATTGATTGCGCAGACCCTACCTGCATGAACGTTCCGATCTGCACACCAGCTTGGATTCAGGCGAAATTTGGTGATGTGTATGCAAAAGCTGGGATTGATGCAAAGGGATCAGAAAGTACGTATTGTTTAAGTTCAAAAGGTACGATCACAGGGTTTACTGTGACGAGTGGATATTCCTGTAAGGAAACAGCAACGGATTTAACACTTCCATCTGCCGGAACAAACTATAAAGGAACACTTGGAAGTTTAGATATCGTCGGGATCAAGACTGGTCGGTATGGGAAGGTTGTGGAATTGGGTGCGACATCTTTGATTCCATCCGTATTAGATGGAAAGGTGTATCATGTGAACGGGAACTATACGCTCAATACCACAACATTTAAGAATGGAATTGGTGCAACGCAGCGTGGAAATGGGTTATTGTTTGTTGATGGCGGTAATCTTACGATCTCCGGAGATCTTAAGTATGAGTCCCAATCGTTTTCTCAATATCTGCGTAATCTTGCTTCCTTTGGGATCATCGTAACAAAGGGGACTGTTGGTTCCGGTGGTAGTGTAATCATTGATCCAGGTGTAAAAGAGATTGTTGGTGCATACTTCGCCGAAGAGTCAATCAACACAGGAGCAGGAAATCAGCCGCTACAGGTTCTTGGGTTAATGGCTGCACGAAAGTTTAACCTTGAACGTACGTCAGCGGTTTCAACACAGGCTTCTGAAAACATCATTTTTGATGGTCGTGCTGTGGCAAATCCTCCGCCGGGTATGCAGTCGGTTCCGCAGTCTTTACCTACGTCTAAAAACGCTTTCTAATCGGTATGGGTCTGTTCTCCTTCAATCCAAAAAATAAAAGTTATCTCGGTATTGATATTGGTCGATCTGGTATTAAATTGGTTGAGTTATTGAATGAAAAAGGACGCGCGAGACTGGTCACGTATGCATACGCGGAATTACCGGCCACAACGATTGAGCAGGCATTTACCGCGCAGATGGATCAGGTCGCGGAGTTTATCAAGAAAATGATCGTGAAGTCTCGGAGCACGACGAAATCAACAATTTGCGCACTGCCTATCTCGTCCGTATTTTCATCCATTATCAGTGTAAGTGGTTCGAATGAAAAAGAGGTGAAGGACGCAATTCAGCTCCAGGCAAAAAAACTTATTCCTGTGCCATTGGATGAAATATCATTAGATTCAAAACAGATTGATATCGGTCCGGGACAGGGTGGTAAAAAGATACAGCGGGTTTTGTTGACCGGCGCTCCAAAAGACTTGGTTTCGAAATACATGGAGCTGATGAAGAAATCCGGTCTTGAACTGATTTCTTTGGAAACCGAAGCGTTTGCATTGATTCGTGCATTGGTTGGAAAAGATCGTTCTAGTATAATGGTGATTGATATTGGTGCAATGCGCACAAATATTTCTGTGATCGAACGAGGCATTCCATTTTTGAATCGATCTATCTCAACGGGTGGGGAAGCGATTACGCAAATGATCGCGAAGACCATCGGTGTGACAGATGAGCAGGCAGAAAGTATGAAGCGTGATATTCGGGCTATGCAAACGTTCGGACAGGCGGGGGATTTGAATCCAATTTTACAGATGTTGATGAAGCCAATTTTGGATGAAGTTCGCTACTCATTTAACTTGTATCAAGGTCAATCAGAGGATGGGCAGGCGAAACGGATTGATAAGATCATTTTGACTGGTGGTGGGGCACTTCTTCCGCGTTTACCGGAATTCATCACATCAACAATGAACGTCAATACATTTCTCGGTGATCCATGGGCCCGCATCGTCTATCCAATGGATCTTCGCCCGGTATTGGATGAGATTGGTCCAAAATTTGCCGTTGCCATTGGATGCGCGATGCGTGATATCGAATAACTATTTCCATGTCTGAAAACATCTCGCTGCTTCCTGAGGAGCTGCGCACAAAAGAAGAGCTGGCAAAACAAGCACCTGCCCCAAAGGCAACGCC
>CAZNPI010000075.1:0-4035 GCA_964575015.1 uncultured Gammaproteobacteria bacterium | reverse complement strand
GAATCGCTCCAATTCGGGCAATGATTCCAGATCAATCGGCTGAATGATGTCATGATTGATAAATTCAAAATTTGGATCCTGAAGCAAATGATCAATATTTGAAACAGAGCTCGTAATAAAATTATCAATACAGATCACGTGCGCCTCTTTCACTAAGCGATCGCACAAATGAGAGCCGATAAACCCGGCACCACCGGTCACGATTACATTTTTTCGTTCAAAGATAGGCTTGTCTTGCATGCAACACAGTATACCGCATCTTCCACTGACGATCTATGTTATCTTGGCCAGCTTTCATAAAAATTCCAACCCGAGTGACGCGACTCCCCTTCAGGAATTTGCATCCAAGGCTTTAAAGTCATTGCTCCGCGCATTGGATGAACCCCAACCGCATCACCCGTCAAAACCAGTTGTGCAATACGAGAAAATAATCCGTATGCGCTAACACCATTTTGCAATTCTGTTCGTTTCAATATACGGCCACTCGTATTTTGTTTTAATGTGAATCCACCCTTCGCAAGCTGCGCCCCTTTCGCACCGATAATCACAATTTGTTGCGCGCCAAACTTTGAATTCAACAAAAAGGCAGGGACCGGTCGAGAAATAGTTAATGCAGAAATGCCTCGGGCATCTTTTGAATCCAACGTGGGAACAACACGTGCTGTCTGCGCTTCAGCAGAGATATACCAGGCACGAGAACCATCGGCCTCCCCTGCAAACAAAACTTCCTTTCCAGACAGATTCAAATCAGCAGCAGCAAGAAACAGTCCTTTTGCGACCGGAACACCGATCGTGCCTGCTGCAATGAGCACACCATCCAACCGATAGATACTCCATGCGCCAGTAGAATCACCAATCATTGTCACGGCAATTTGTGGTTCGAGTGTTCCTTCCCAACGAATGAACGTTGCACGTACGCCTCGTTTGTCTGATGACGCTCCAACAGGGATTCGCGCTCGCTCTACCCCCTGGCTATCCATCACACGAACCTGCGGCAACGTACCCGGAGCCGAGCCCTCAAGGGATAATGGACCCAACAATCGAGAATGCGCATCCTCAGTTAATGCACGAACAACATTAATACGACCGACTCCGAGCTTTCCGGCATAAGCCCCTGCATCAAATGGATCGCTTGTGGCTCGAATCCAATATGCAAGTTCCTGTCCTCGCCACTCCGGATGCTTCGCCTTCAACAACGCTGCTAAACCTGACACAAGTGGAGCGGCAACAGATGTTCCGCTCAGATGTCCCACATATCCAGAAACCGTAACCGTAGGATCGTCCGCATTCGTTGTTGGGCGTGCTGCGAACACATCCTCCCCAGGCGCACTCACATCAATACACGTCCCATAATTCGCTCGATCAACCTTTCGGTTCTCATGACCAATTCCGGTAACCGTCAACTCACCCAATCCTAATACACCTTTATTGCAAGCCGGATATCCAGGCAACGTGTCCATATTCTGCCCACCCGGATCATCGCTATTTCCTGCAGCGCTCACAATCAAAACCCCCTGCGATGACGCTTCTCGAACAGCATCGGAAAGATCTTGATCAAATTCATACCCAACCAGACTCAAATTAATAATATCTGCCCCATGTGCAACAGCATATCGAATTGCACGCACAATATGACCATCACCACCGTTCCCTTCCGAGTCCAATACAACTAATGGCATGATCTTTGTTTGCCACGAAACACCCGCGATCCCAATATCATTGTTTCCGCGTCCCGCAATCAATGAAGCAACAACCGTTCCGTGAATCCAAGCATCCATTAAACCACTAGAAGAAGATGACGGAGAAACATCTGCGGAGCCTAAAATAAAATTCCATCCATGCACATCATCAACGTATCCATCCCCGTCATCATCTTTTCCATTGCCGGAAATTTCATCCGGATTCGTCCAAATATTTACACGTAAATCTGGATGCGTAATGTCTACCGCACTATCAATCACCGCAACCACAACATCCGGGGATCCTGTTGAAATCCTCCACCCCTCTCTTGCATGAATTGCATCAAGATACCATTGCTTAGAAAGGAACGTGTCGTTCGTTTCCATCGGAGCCGTTGTTGTTGTCGCGGCCAATAAAGCTCCAGGCAACCCAATAACACTGAGAACCGCAACCAGTGAAAGCATGAATCGGCGAATGTCGTACATCATACGAGTAGCTTACCCCAACCTGAATCGGATGTCTCGGTGAGCTCAAAAAGATTGATCCTTTTGCTCAAATCTGCCAAACTCCACTCATATGTACCGCATTGGAATTAAAGTAAAACGCTTTTTGCTCGTAACCGGTGATTTCCTGGTCTTTTTCGGCTCCCTATTCCTTACCCTCAGCCTCCGATACGGGACGATCTCGCAAGGCATCTGGGATGCTCATGTCACCCCGTTTTTTATCATCAGCCTTGCCTGGCTTGTCACATTTTACATCTCAGGACTATACGACCTATCACTAACAACTGATAGCTTCCTCGTACATTTTTGGAAAGCATGCTCATCAACCTTGGCCTTGCACTCGCCTTCTTTTATCTCGTTCCATTTTTCGGCATCGCGCCAAGAACGAACCTGATTCTCGATTTTGTCCTTGTCCTCCTCGTAGGATATGCCTGGCGAATGCTTTTTAATCGCATCCTCGCTCCATCTCTATTTCGTGATCGCGTTCTCTTCATCGGTCACCCGGATGACGCCATGCGTGTCCATGAACTCTTTAAGCAAAGTGCACTCGGGTTTGAGCTTGTGGCCGTTGCAGAAACAGCACCAGGAACACACAACGAAGATGGCGATATTACCTGGCACGTGAGCTTGGATGTGATCGATCAATTGTTGAAAGAAAAAAATATCAATACGATCGTACTTGGACATAAACCAGAAGACATTCCAGGATTACGCGACGCACTGTATAAGACATTATTCACAAACGTCACGATTCTTGATCGCACAACACTGGAAGAAATCTTGACCGGCCGTGTTCCACTCGAACACGTTTCACAGTCCTGGTTCCTAGAACATCTCCGGGAAAACGACAAAGCCTGGTACGAAGCTGCCAAGCGCGTGACAGATGTTCTATTCTCCATTCCAATCGGCCTCTTTGCACTCGCATCTTTTCCATTTGTAGCACTCCTCGTAAAATGGTCATCGCCCGGGCAGGTCCTTATCCGCCAAACACGCATCGGAAAACACGGTAAACCATTTACCCTATTCAAGTACCGCTCAATGATTGCAAATGCTGAAGCAAAAAGTGGACCAAAATTTGCAACAGAAGACGATCCACGCATTACAAAAATTGGAAAAATATTACGCAAAACACGACTCGATGAACTTCCTCAAATCTGGAACGTCCTCCGCGGAGACATGAGCCTCATCGGCCCAAGACCAGAACGACCAGAATTCGTGGAAGAACTGACAAGACAAATGCCGTTCTATCCGCTACGCCACCTCACCCGACCAGGGCTATCCGGCTGGGCACAGGTGAAATTTAAGTATGCGTCGACATTTGAGGATAATCTGAAGAAGCTGCAGTACGATTTGTATTATATTAAACATCGATCGATCATCCTTGATTTGGCGATCCTGCTCAAAACGGTGGGGATAGTGGTGCGGAGGGAAGGGACGTAATGACACCTTTTGACACCTTTTAACATTCAGTCTACACTGGGTCTATGAATAGGGAGATCAACAATAATGAGGTCTACTCAACGCTAGAGGCCCAACAACTCTTAAAAATCAGCGAAAGCACAATAAAAAGACTGCTCAAGAACGGCCTCATTAAGGCTAATAAGGTAGGTGGCCAATACCGCATTCTTGGAAAGGAGCTGCTACGTCTTGTTTCACCGAAACTTGAAAAAAAATCAACAGAATCATACTTAAAACTAAAAAGTAAAGTCGTAAACAAGGTTAATAAGTGGTAGGGTCATTGATATGAACGATACTATTGTCATTAAACCAAAAAAGACAATTAGCCTAACAGATTTGAAGGAAATTTGGCGCTATAAGGAACTGCTCTACTTTTTTACATGGCGCGATTTAA
>CAZNPI010000074.1:0-4046 GCA_964575015.1 uncultured Gammaproteobacteria bacterium | reverse complement strand
CCCCTGAAGGAGCATCAAGCCACAAACAGCGGTGCCCAAGAGCGATAATGCAAAACGATTACTCTTCATTTCGTCGGTGAACTGCTTTAGATCAATCAATGACCATATATTCGCAAGCCAGAACACAGCCATCGGCACCGCATATTCAATTCCCCGCTGACTTTTAATCGTGAGTGCATACAATGCTGCAACAACAAATCCACCTCCAGAGATATACCTAGCACGGTCCGTGTCCAAGGGCATACGATGCGCAAGACACAAACTCCAAAGACCAGCTAGAAGTAAAATAAGTAAGACTGCATTAGATGTGACAAGCCATCCGAGCGAAGACGGCAGCCATTCACTCCCCAAGATCACATGTTGAAATGGTGTGCCAAGACCGATCGTCACGATTTGTGTCCAACTCAAGATAACGTTTGCCGGAAAATTTGGATGAATCACGAATCCAAGCGCCCAACCAGCACATGCTGCAAAAAATTCTCGCCATGGAAGACGTCGAACGATTTCTAACAGCTTCTGCTCAAGAACAACGCGATCAAAAAGCTCTTCGCCAATGCCTAACAAACCAATCGAAATAAGAAGAATAATCGCACCGGCGTGAGAAAGGCTAAACATGAGAGCGACAAGAGCAACAATCAACGGCCTACGCTTCCACGTCGCAGAAATACCGATAATAAAACAGATGATAGCAACCGGTGTCGCCTTCCCAAGTAAAAGGCGAAAGATAAAGGGCTGCATTGATATCAAAACAACAGTCCACAATCGGCAATTGAATATTTAACCAACGAAGACATCGCATGAAAACAAAGATACATAATGCCGAGAGAAAGACGGTCGCAACGCGTCCCCCACTCAACATTCCAAACAGTCCAGTGAATGGTGCGACGATGACATGAAATAAAAAATGGATATCAGCAAAATGTTGGCCAAAGGCGGTAAGATCAAGCCACGGAAATGATTTCAACGGACCATGCGACCAGATGAGTGCAGACATTTTCGCATGATAAAACGCATCCGGATCCATAAAACCGTTCCAAGGAAGGATAAAAGAAAAATAGATCGCCGAAAGAAGAAATATGAACATTTCCAGAAAATCGTACCACACTATAAAACATCACACCCCGGAATTTTCCGGGGTGTGACCTGTTCGTTGCGCAACGAACGACTATTGACCTGAAACGTTCACGAGCGACGTAAGAACGAAGTTCGAGATCGCAAAAGCTGCAGTAATGATAATGATACCAATAATAGCCTGGGTGATCATTTCGCGTGCTTTCTTCACCTTTCCTTCATCGCCCTGTGCCGTCATCCAGAGAAAACCTGCATAGAGCATCAAAACTAAGAAGATAATGCCGAGGAATCCAAGAGCAACATTGATGATACTTCCGATCATCGTCTGTAAGCTTGTATTCGCATTAACCTTTGCTGCACCTGCAATAGCTGCAACATCCTTCTGACCCTGCGTGTACGGATTATCTGCTGCCATTACCTGGTATGGAAACAAAGCAATGGCGGCTCCAGTTGCTGTAACCAATGATTTCAATTGCTTCATACGTATAGTTAGAACTTGCGAATTAGGAACTTAGAAACTATAGCTATTTTTGAATAGCCGGACCACCGGTAACGCCGCTTAAAGCGTTAAGTACAGAATTTGCAATCGCGAATGCTGATGCAATAATCACGATTCCAATCACTGCATTTTTTATCATATCCCGGGCCTTCTTCACCTTTCCTTCATCGCCTCCAGCCGTCATCCAAAGAAAGCCGGCAACGATAAGATACACGAGCAATAACACCCCAAGAAAACCAAGCGATGCGCTTATGAGCGTCGAGATAATAGGAACAATATCATTTGCCGTGCCATACGATGCAGCACCGGCTCCGGTAAGGCCTTTTTGAATTGACCCGATCACAGCTGGCGGCTCTCCAGCAGCAAAAGCTGGGAGCGCAAACAACATAGCCGATATCGACCCTGTACTCGTGAGAAAAAAGTGTTGAAAACGTTTCATAGCTCTATTGATCCTGTGTCGCAGTTACCAAGCGTGAAATTACGAAGCTCGTAATTGCCCACGCGGAAAGAATAATAGCCAAGCCGATAATACCCGAGACAATGAGTCCGCGAGCTTCTGAAGTTTTTTCTTCAGCACCGCCGGCAATCATATACTTGAAGCCTCCGAGAAGAACGATACAAACAGCGATGATTCCGAGGAATCCGAGCGCAATGTTAATAATGCGGGCTGCTGTTTGACGAATATCGCCAGAACCGAGTTTAATCGAGGACTGGATGGCGTTTACGCCAAGGTCGTTGGTGTTTAGAGTGTCTGCTGCGAGCGTCATGACGGGAAAGGCCAATACGGCTGCTAATCCGAGAGAAGCGGCTAAACCGACAATCTGTTTTTTTGTTTGTGTCATTTCATTGGTCACCCCCTTTCGCACATGAGATTCACGCGCAATCGCGTGATGGGAATAGAATATCAAATACGCAAAGACACGTCGAATTATTTTATCGGTGCTGATGTAATTGCTGTACCAAAAATCTTAATGATATTCCAAACAATCGCATACGCACCCATGACAATCATCATTCCAATAGCCGCATTAACCAACGTCTGTCTTGCTTTCTTTACTTTTGTATCATCACCACCCGCAGTGAGGTACTGCGCACCTCCCCAGATAAAGAATACGAGGAAAAGAGCACCGATGACGGGAAGAATATTTGAAATGATACGAGCAACGATGCCTGGGATCGTTAATCCACCCATTGGATCCACATATCCATAATTTGCGGCCGTTGAAAGTTTCGTCGAGGGAGCTTTAGGAGAAACAACTGGGGCATTAGCGTCTGTTGGCCCACCCTTACAACAATGCATCTCATAACCAGACTGGTTACAATCCCACATTCCCGCATCTGTTGATCCCGGAAGAAGATCTCCGCAAGAAACTAGATCACTTGGCGTAGGTCCACCGACTAATTTACAAACACCACCCCATGCATTGCAGTTTTCACCACTTGCATGAACAGACGCAACAGAACCAAGAAAAACACAGGCAAACACAAAACCAAATACGCCGGACGCCGTGCACACTCGAAATAGCGGTGTCTTCATATCAGCCCTTAGTTAATACATTAAAGAAAGAAGTCGCAAACGCGTAGGCAAACATGATCAAAGCCAGGCCAATAAAGGCGTACTTCATCGTGTCCTTTGCCTCTTTCACGCGCTCATCAGACCCACCGGCTGTCATGTAAACAATGCCAGCGTAAACAAAAACAAGAAGGGCCAAGGCACCAACAACGCCTAAAAAGGTGCCGATAAATCTGGATATAACGCCTATGATCCCAGGGCTACCCCCACCAATATCAAGAGGATCTTTCAGTGTCACTGGTTTTGGAATAGCCACTGTTCCTGAAGGGCTGTTATTTACCAGCGGCTCAATGCCTTTCTTACAGCAAACTTGCTGCTTACCATCTTTGTCTTTTCCACAATCATTGATCGCACCATTAACAAAACCACCATCCTTCACATTACAATTCGCCTCAACAGAACAACCACCACCATCCTTAGCACATAAAACACCTGCTGATATACAACAGATCTTTGCCGGACAATCATCTGCAGCTGGACTCGAGGGATTACCCCCTTCTGTTGTACAATCTAAAACTTCTTTGCAAGTACCACTTAAGGATGCGCAAGTACTTGCAAGAATAACTGCAGGAAATAACAGAGCACCTGCAACTACGAAACCAATAGCGTATTTCATATTCCTCATATCTTTCCCTGCAATG
The DNA here is from genome assembly GCA_964575015.1 of uncultured Gammaproteobacteria bacterium. Taxonomy (GTDB): domain Bacteria; phylum Patescibacteriota; class Patescibacteriia; order 2-12-FULL-60-25; family 2-12-FULL-60-25; genus JAGOQX01. Next base: position 262 of record CAZNPI010000074.1, on the reverse strand, counting down.
AATTTGCAATGTAATTAACAACGGTCCAGGCCATCAGCACAATCAACATTCCAATTGCTGCTCCGGTAATCGCTTTCTTCCCCTTATCTACACGCCCCTTGTCGCCAAAAGACAATAAATACATTGCGCCACCGTAGACAAATGTTGCAAAAAAGAACGCTGCAGAGAGCTGGGTTAAAAGATTTGCAAATGCGGCACCGGTCTTCACGATGTCATCCAATTTACAATCTCCACATGCCATGCACTCGGGACTAAGACCTGA
>CAZNPI010000073.1:0-4082 GCA_964575015.1 uncultured Gammaproteobacteria bacterium | reverse complement strand
GAAGTCCCTTCAAAAAAGATCGAAACATTTCCGGATAATCGCTTGGAATCGACTGATGAGCTGCTTGCGAACGGACGAGTTTATTGTAGATTTGCTCGAAATAGACGGTGTCGCTGATGTCGCCGGCACAGGCCAACTCGATCTGTCGGGCATCATAGAACATGGCGATCCTCCGGGGAGATTCTACAGCAAAGGTTCTGATTGACGAAATCCTTGTTTTCCCGTACCTTTAGGCACATGAATGTCTCTGATTTAGCCCGCCGATTGAAGGTTACGCCAAATGATCTCCTGGAGAAGCTCCCTTCTCTGGGTTTTCACGTTGGGATGCGCGCCATCAAGATTGATGATGTGCTTGGTGAAAAGATTTTTAAAAAGTGGGTGGAGAACGAGCGACGTGAACGTCTTCGTGATTCGTTGGTCATGGGTTCGCGATCGAAGGCGACCACAGATGCTGCTGTAGTTCAAAAGACGGTAGTTGTCCCACAGGTGATTAATGTTCGTGATTTTGCAGGTCGATTGAATTTACCGGTCACAAAAGTTATTCAGGAATTGATGCGCGCCGGTATTTTGGCATCTCAAAATGAGCGGTTGGATTTTGAAACAGCTTCAATTATTGCTGAGGAATTAGGATTTACCGCAACACTTGAAGTTGCGAAAAAAGATGATGGGATCGAAACGGTTCAGGCCATGGATCGTGTTCGTGAAGTGTTAGAAGGGGAGGATGTTGAAAAGTTGATTGCTCGTCCGCCTGTTGTTGTGGTCATGGGTCACGTTGATCACGGAAAAACAAAAACATTGGACGCCATTCGATCCACGAACGTCATGGGTGGTGAAGCGGGTGGAATTACGCAACACATTGGCGCCTACCAGGTTGTGAAGAAAGATCGAAACATCACGTTTATTGATACGCCGGGCCACGAAGCGTTTACGGTGATGCGTTCACGTGGTGCAAAGGTTGCGGATAGCGCGATCCTTGTCGTTGCCGCTGATGACGGCGTTCAGCCGCAGACGAAAGAAGCGATCAATATCATTCAGGCTGCGAAGTTGCCATTCGTTGTTGCGTTGAACAAAATGGATAAAGAAGGTGTTGATCCGGAACGTGTCTTGTCTCAGCTTTCAGAAATGGGTGTGACGACCGAAGCATGGGGTGGACCGGTACCGTTAGCAAAGATCTCCGCAAAAACCGGCATGGGCATTGATGAATTGCTTGATGTTGTGTTGTTGGTTGCAGATATGAACGCGGATAAAATTCGCGCAAATCCAAATCGCCTTGCAGTGGGAACGGTCATTGAGTCACACGTTGATAAGGGTGAGGGACCGGTTGCAACGATTTTGATTCAGGCTGGAACGTTGCATCGCAATGATCATCTTGGTATCGCTGGTGCAGCCTATGGTCGCGTTCGTATGATGCGTGATTGGACCGGAAAGATGGTTGATGAGGCAGGACCAGGAATGCCCGTAAAGATTTTAGGGTTCCGCATGGCGCCTGCGGTTGGAGATATTTTGGAGGTCCCATCTGATCCATCATTGCTCGAAGTAAAGAAGATGAAATCTGTCCAACAGGTTGCATCGCAATTGACCGCAACAAAATCAACGACGGCTAAGACGGAAAAAGAATCGCAGAAGAAGGTCCTTAACGTTATCTTGAAATGTGATGCGCTTGGTTCGCTCGAAGCCTTGCTTGGCATGTTTGAGAAGGTGCAACACGATGATGTGGGTGCAGAAGTGATTCAGAAAGGATTGGGAAATGTGAATGAAAACGACATTCTTCGCGCAGATAACTCACAGCCATCCGTTGTGTATGCATTTAATGTTATCGTGCCACAGCAGATTAAGGTGATGGCACGCGACAAGGGCGTTGATGTGACCGAATACAAGATTATTTATGAACTCTTCGATGACGTTATCCGTCGTTTGAACATCCTTGTTCCTCCGGAGGTTATTGTGACTCCGCTCGGTGAATTTGAAACGGTCGCGATTTTCCGCACTGAACCAGGACGCATGGTTGTTGGTGGAGTGGTAAAGGACGGAAAAGTCCTCGCAGGCGAGAAGGCTCGTGTCTGGCGCGGTGAAGAGCCGATTGGCCTTGGAACGATTGATTCGTTGCAATCCGGCAAGCAGACGTCGAAGGAAGCACACGCTGGTCAAGAATGCGGTATCTCATTCAAGGGCAAGGTGAAGATCATGCCTGGAGATCGCATTGAGATCTTCCACGAAGAAGTGAAGGAACGAAAGATTAGCTTGAATCGATAACGAGTAGAAAGAAAAACCCCGCTTCACATAAGAAGCGGGGTTTTTGATTGAAGGACCTTGTTTATGGCATGCACGCAGCTTTTGCGCACTTGCCGGCTCCGCGTGGATTGAATCCATTTTGGATTTCTTGCTTATCACCAAAGCCATCTCCATCAGTATCTGTACTAAGAGGATTTGTTTTGTAGATCGCGTATTCTTCGTTGTCTGATAATCCGTCGTTATCAGAATCTCGTTTGTATGGGTCTGTGCCGATCGTCTGTTCTGATGCATTCGTTAAACCATCTGCATCGCTATCAAGTGATGCGTCAAAAACTTGAGATTGAACACAGGTAAATGGATGTGCCCCACCATTTGGGCTGTATCCAGGAACGTTCAAACTGTCGCTTGGATATTGCACGCCTTCGGTTGCTGTTGCGACGTTGAAGTCTGCTGCATTTTGGATAGGGGATCCAAACGTGTAGTCTCCATAGAATGCATCTGAAATATCATCAATTTGCTTGTTCCAAAATGATCCATAGAGTGACATTGCAATAGATTCGCTTGGGATTCCGCGAAGTTGACCATTTGGACCAACGACATAGACCTTTGGATCAGTTGTGAATTTGACCATGCGAAGACCTGGGCGATACGGGATATTTTTGCCAAGTGGAATTGCGGCAAGAGCTTCCGGGGTAACGGTCGTTACGCCGCTGAAGTCACAGTACCAGGTGAAGAAAATTTTGCTGTTCGAGAATGCGTGACGTTTATTGTCTGCGCCAACGTAATACACGGCCGAGTCTTCTTGGGTATACGGGTTTCCATCATCCACAAGTTTGATTAGTCTATGGAGAAGACTTCCATTTGCAAGCAGCGTTTGAGTTTGGGTGACGTTGAGATCTGCAGTAGCAGGGACTGTGATTGTGATAGCAATTGAATGTGATTGCTTGTTTCCAGCAGCATCACGAGCAGTAGCTGTGATGAGATGGCTGCCTGCTGAGGCTCCCGTTGTGTTCCAGGTGGTTGAGTATGGCGCTGAAACATCCTCAGTACTGATGATATTGTTATCAACCATGAATATGACTCCGTATACCCCAACGTTGTCTGATGCATTGGCGCTTAGTGTGACAAATTGACCCTGTCCGAACGCTTCTCCTTGTTTTGGAGTGAGAATGCTAATCGTCGGAGTTATTGCATCAATGAGGCCGATAGCGTTGTCGATATACACATATACAGATGCATCTGAAGTGTTATTCGAGGTATCGCGTGCCGTTGCGGAAAGCGTATACCAACCAGTGCTGTACGTTTTTGTGTTTAGGCTGATTGAGTATGGGGCAACGGTGTCTTCTAGGCCAAGTGCTGTTCCGTTGATTTTGAACGTGACACCAGCAATGGCTGTGTTGTCTGTAGCTGTTGCATTCAATGTGACTGTATTTGAGATTGTTGTGTTGTCACTTGGTGAAGTGAGCGTGACCGTCGGCTTTACCGTGTCACCTTGTTGTTGAGCGGGGACTGTTACCTTGACGCTGGATGAGTTCGTATTGTTCGACGTATCGACTGCATCAACTTTTAGGGTATGTTCGCCAGGTAATAGGTTTCCAATATTGATGACCCCTGTGTATCCATATTGAGCATCTGGTCCAGTTTTGGTGATTTGGACTGTATCAACCCAGAACGTGACGCTCTGTACGGCAATATTGTCTGTTACCGTTGCCATGAGTGCATTATTTGATCCGGCAAGGGTTGATCCGGCAAGCGGTGCAGTGATGTTGATAATTGGAAGTGTTTGATCTGCAATTGGAGGAAGGATGTTTGTCACGGAAATCGCTAGATCTGTTGTAGAAATATTGGCA
>CAZNPI010000072.1:1268-4173 GCA_964575015.1 uncultured Gammaproteobacteria bacterium | reverse complement strand
CGTGCCCGTCTCGGTCTCGGTCGACGTCGTGGTCGACACGGTCGTGGACGCCTTCTGCGCCTCCGACCCAGCGGTCACGAAGAGTCCGCAGCCGATCTGGCCGCAGACGATGGCGAGCAACCCGAACATGCGATGAAGATTCATCATTCCTCCAATTGTCGAGGTTCGCTGTCTCAAATCCGCTACCCAGAACGGCCTGGTGCCATTCGATGGATAACGAAGCACAATAGCACGAAATTGGCTTTTTGTCAATCCTGTCACGTGAGTATGAAAAACCCCACTTTTGGCTAATTTGTGGGGTTTTCTGGCTCTTTTTCTTCTACTTTAAGCGATTATGCTGGCGTTTCTGTACTATCTACTAATGCCTGTAATTCCGCTACTCTTAGCACTTCTTCGACACTGGTCAGTCCTTCAAGCGCTTTGAGAAGTCCGTCCTGCGCCATGGTGATCATTCCGCCTTTGAGGGCGATTGTGGTCATATCGTATTCTGAAACATTGCCAGAAAGGATGACGGCCTCGATTTCTTTTGTCATGGAAAAGATCTCATACACCCCGAGTCGTCCTTTATAAGGAACTTCTGCACCCTCTTTTGGTCCAAAGAATTGAAGATGGTCTAGGTCTACCTTATATTCCTTCAAGACATCTGGTGCGAGCTTTGCAAGTTCTGCTCGAACCTGTGCATTCTCGCTGGGTGAGAGTGTGATCGGTACTTTTGATTCTGGATTCAGTCGTTTCACAAGCCGTTGCCCGATCACGCAGTTGATTGCTGGCGCAAGTAAAAATGGCTTCACTCCCATGGAGAGCAGGCGGGGGATGGCGCCGGCTGCACTGTTCGTATGAATGGTTGAGATGACAAGGTGACCGGTGAGTGCAGCTTGAATGGAGATTTCCGCTGTATCCAAATCGCGGATTTCTCCAACCATCACGACATCTGGATCTTGGCGCAAGATAGAGCGAAGCCCTTTTGCGAATGTGTAGTCTCGTGAGGTGGCGGTCTGACTTTGATTGATTCCTTGGAGCTTGTATTCGATCGGATCTTCCAAAGTGATAATTTTGCTATCTTCTGTATTCAAACGTTTCAACATTGCATATAACGTTGTTGTTTTTCCCGATCCTGTTGGACCAGTTGTGATGATCATGCCGTTTGGTCTCGCGATTTCTCGTTTCAGCGCTTCCCATGCTCTTCCGCGTACGCCAAGTTGTTCAAATTCGAGTGCAATTGATTTCGGTCGCAACAAACGCATGACAACGGATTCTCCAAATGCTGTTGGAAGGAAAGAGACACGAATATCAATCTTTTCGTTGGTAAGGTAAATTGTGATGCGCCCGTCTTGCGGTACATCTTCGATGTTCATTTTTACGCCAGCTAATAATTTCAGGCGCGCAATCATCTGTTTCCAATATGTTTTTGGAAATTTGGCCGCATCCTTTAGATCACCGTCAATACGATAGCGAACTTTGACATCAGATTCTTCTGCTTCCACGTGAATATCGGATGCATCGACTTTAATGGCACCGCCAAAGATGATGGTGACAATGTCTGTTGTGGAAACTTTTGTAATAATTTCCTGTAGTTTTTTGAGGTCAGTAATTTCATTGGTGTACCGTTCAAGACTTTCTTGATCAATGCGAACGCCGTAGATGACCTCTTTGATTTCCGGAAGCGTGTCATAAATCCGAAGACCTGCATCAAAGCTTGTTTGAGAAATGAGATATATTTCAACGTTTGCGCCTTTTTCTTTTGTGAGTCGTTCCACCAGTTCTGTGACTTTTGAGCTTGGTTCTATTGCTCCAACGCGAATCTGATCACTTGTCGCAAGAAAGACGATTGCTTTTGCTTCAATGGATTCAGCACGAGAGAACATGGATATTGCTTCTGGAGCAATAGGGAATCCAACGAGATTGATGTAGGAAAGACCGAGATCGGCGGCTCGTTCTTGTGTAGTTTTTTCAATTTCTCTCAACTGAATATCTTGCATTTTTTCCTGCAGCTTTTCTGCAGGTGACATGCCTTCACGTTGTTTGATTGTTTTTTTCTCGTCCTTGGGTGGTATCGCTGTTTTTGGTGCCTTCGCGGTATACGAAGCAGCGGCTGATGGTGTTGCCGGAGCCGGTTTTTTTAACAGTTCTTCAATAGACTGCCCTTTGAGCGGCTGCGGTGTGATTGGCATACGAAATCAATTACTTTTGTGGAACGGAGTAATTGCCCATGAGAAGACGTGCTAAGCGATGAAGTTTTGGGAGCGCGCCACCTTCACCAAGACGGCGATAGATAAATGTCCAGGATGCGTATTGAGCCTGCGTCACAAATGCTGTAATGACGAGGGCGCTAACAAGCAGGAGTGCGACTCCGAGGCCCATGGCACCGAATAGGAGTGTTGTTGATTGCAGCAATCCTGCAGCGAGAACGGTTGCGAGAATTGGAATTGCAACAACAAAGTAGACGCCAACGAAAATGACACTTGCGAGTACGGCTAACACCGTAAGGAGTAATGCTGTCTCAACACAAATGACCCAATATTTTGAAAAGAGTTTATACGCTCGGATAATCGCGTCGCGCACCGGTGCGCCTTGGAGAATCATGGCATTGAGTGCAAAAAGCTGGATTGTACTTACTGCGAACAGTAATACAAACATGATAATTGCTGATGCTAGGTACACGAGCCACGATGTTTTTGTCATCGCTTGCAATGCGAGTTGAAGGGGAAGAATACCAATGAATCGAATAGCCCACACAGAAAGCAGCCCAACCGCGTTCAACGCGGCGATTGGCCAGAATGCACCACCCCCAACACGAATGGCATCACGGAGGGTTGGGTTGATACCTCGATGTGTTGCCCCGATTGCGTAGACAAGTCCGCCTTGGCTCACGCAAGAAATGACTGCGAGAGCAGTGAGGACGAGG
>CAZNPI010000072.1:0-1258 GCA_964575015.1 uncultured Gammaproteobacteria bacterium | reverse complement strand
ACAAACGCAAGGAATGTCGCGAGATTTTGAAAAATAGATCCGGTACTTGCGGATGAGGCGAGTTGTACAGATGCGCTCTGCGACATCATGAACGGTGTTTGTTCTGTCATGATGTTGATTGCACGAAGCATCACGTCATAGGTACCACCCGTCATGAGAATGGCAGAGAAAAATGCTAATGGCCAAAATCGGCGATTCTGCCATGCGTTTCGAACAGCGTCACGGACGACGGTTCGATAAATTGGATCCTGTGAAGATTGACGAGATGTGCGAATCATATAGGTGAAAGTATATCATAAAAAATCACCGGTTGGATGAGCCGGTGATTTTTGTTTGCGTCACGTTGGTTATGCCTCTTGGCGGCGTTTCAGATTTGCCGCTGGGAGACCGATTGCCGTTGCAAATGCGTCTCGCTCAAGTGTTTCTTTTTCGAGTAATTCCGCAACGATTCGATCCATAGCCTCACGGTTTTCTGAGATCAATTTTTCCGCTGTGGCTAATCCCTGTGTAATGAGGGAGTCAATCTCCTGATCAATCAATGTTGCTTTTTGTTCTGAGTAGTCTCGATTTTCATGGATTTCACGTCCGAGGAAGATCATGTCTTCCTGTTCGCCATACGTTCGAGGTCCAAGCTTGTCGCTCATGCCCCATTGCGTAACCATGCTGCGAGCAATACGTGTGGCATTCTTCATATCATTAGAAGCGCCAGTCGTAATATCGCCAAAAATCACTTTTTCCGCAGCATATCCACCCATTGCCATTGCGATATCTTCTGTATATTCCGTTCGTGATCGAGTTGTTCGATCTTCAATTGGCATGCGTAATGTATATCCGGCTGCACGACCGCGAGAAATGATGGAGACTTTTTGGACAGGATCCATGTGTGGCGAAAGATGGGCCACAAGTGCATGCCCGGCTTCGTGGTATGCCGTAATTTTGCGCTCATCCGGATTCATCAAGTGACTGCGTCGTTCCGGACCGAGGAGAACCTTTTCAATAGAATCAAGAACCATTTGCATCGGAATGCTCGTGAGGTTCTTTCGTGCGGCAAAGATTGCGGCTTCATTCATCAGGTTTTGCAAATCGGCTCCGGAAAATCCTGGGGTTCGCTCTGCAATTTGTCGGAATGAAACGTCTTTGTCGAGTGGTTTATTGCCGGCGTGAATTTTGAGAATCGCTTCGCGATCGTTGATGTCTGGTGGATCAAGTGTGACGCGACGATCAAAGCGACCTGGGCGGAGCAAAGCTGGATCAAGAA
>CAZNPI010000071.1:0-4260 GCA_964575015.1 uncultured Gammaproteobacteria bacterium | reverse complement strand
TTGTATCAATCAACGTTCGCAACGTTTTTATCGCCACCATATTCGCATATTGATGTGGCATTATTGGTGATTGTGTATCTTGTGTTCCGTCAACGCTTGGTTGAGCCCTTTGTTGTAGCTCTTTTTTCTGGGGTTGTGATGGATATCTTTGCTCCAGATGTCGCAGAGGCTGTTTGGCTGAAATACATGTGTATCATCGCTCTGTTGTTTTTGATCTCAAAACGATTATTGACGAACTTTTCAATCTATTCCGTTGTGGCGATGGGGGTATGCGCACAGATTGTTTCGTGGATCTGGCGAGCGGGTTTGGGTTTGATTCTTCCTCAGATACGGTTGCATCTTGGTGAGAGAGAAACGTGGGATCAGTTTGGACGCACGATGATCGGGATGGTGCTGTGTATTGCTATCATGTTTTATCTAGATGCGTTTATCACAAAGCGGTTTATGCCGTATCGGCGTATCTCCGTGTAGCATATGTTCTCAAAACCGCCTTCATCGGATGTATTTGGATGGTCGTCAAAAGGCCTTGGGATGACCGTGGAGGGTCGAGATGCGGGGATGATTGCGCATGAAGACATGTTTGGGGAGGATACGGTTGTTTTGAAGGATGAGCGAATGTTTATAGGAACAGCATTACCGGCTCGTCGTTTTTACATGGCATGGGGCGCGTTGGGATTATGTATCGCCTTGTTGGTAGGAAAAGCGTTTTGGATGCAGATTGTTCAAGGCGGCATGTATCAACTTCGTGCAGAGCAAAATCGATTACGACATGATGTCTTGAATGCAAAACGGGGAGTGATTCGCGATCGAAATGGGTTGATTCTTGCGGAGAACGTTCCATCGTTTGATGTGCAGGCCGTTCCGTGGTTGTTATCAAAAGATACACAAACACGTGAAGAACAACTAGCTCGAGTTGGTCGTGAGATTGGACGAAGCGTTTCAGAGCTTGAAGCAGTGATTGCGTCTTCTACTGATCCGACGCAGGAAATGACATTGGCGCGAGATATCAGTTATGACCGAGCTATTGCCTTAAATATTTTGCTTGGAGATAGTCCTGCGATGCATGTAGCGATTGGAAGTAAACGAAAATATCCGTATTCTGCTGAGGTTCCAAGCTTGTCACATATTTTGGGATACGTGGGATCAGTGACTCCAAAAGAGCTTGTTGCAGAGGGAAGTGTCTATCATCAAACAGATGTGACCGGAAAGACGGGAGTTGAAACAACGGCTGAAGAAAAGCTTCGGGGAGTCCATGGGGAGAAGGTGTATGAGGTTGATGCAAAAAATAAGGTAACATCGCTTGTTTCAGACAAGGTGCCAACAGATGGGCAAGATGTGACGTTGACGATTGATTTTGCATTACAGCAGACTATGGATCGTGTGATGAGAGAAGGAATGGCAAAAGCAAATGTTGAGCGGGGAGCTGCGATTGCAATGGACCCACGGGACGGATCAATTTTGGCTATCGCTTCACTACCAGCATATGACAATAATCAGTTTTCCGGTGCTGTCTCTTCAACGGTATATCGGGCACTTATTGATAATCCATCTCATCCGCTTTTGGCACGTGCTTGGGCTGGCATCTACCCTTCTGGATCTACTGTAAAGCCTGTAGTTGCGATTGGAGCGTTGATGGAACACGTTATTACAGCGAAGACAACCGTAAACTCGACAGGAGGATTAAAGCTTGGACAGACATTTTTTCCTGATTGGAAAGCAGGCGGCCATGGGATCACTGATGTTCGAAGAGCAATTGCTTGGTCCGTTAATACATTTTTCTACACTGTTGGTGGGGGATACGAATCATTTATCGGCTTAGGTGTTGATCGTTTGACCGATTGGATGCGACGATTTGGTCTTGGAAAAAAAACAGGGCTAGATCTTCCAGGCGAAAGCGCTGGGTTTGTTCCGTCTAAAGAATGGAAAGAAAACGTGAGACATGAGCACTGGTATGTTGGAGATACGTATAATCTTTCGATTGGTCAGGGAGATTTGCTGGTCACTCCATTGCAAGTTGCAGCCTTCACTTCTACGGTCGCAAATGGCGGAACGGTTGTGACTCCGCATGTCATGAAGGGGAATGAGGGTCAATCCGTGACAGCATCTTCGACACCAATTGCTGACATTGGATATTTGAACACCGTTCGTTTAGGGATGCGGGACACGGTTCTATACGGTTCGGGGAGAGCACTATCAACATTTCCGCTCCCGGTTTCAGGAAAGACTGGAACGGCTCAGTGGCGGAATGATAAGCCAAACCACGCCTGGTTCACGGCATTTGCACCATTTGATCATCCAGAGGTCGTTGTAACGGTGTTCTTGGAAGAGGGTGTAGAGGGATCATCTACTGCACCGCCTATTGCCAGACAGATCTTAGATGCTTGGCTTGTGGAGCGAAAGTAGTTTTGACACCCCCTGAGGCCCCTGCTATGCTTCGTATAATGATTGATAAGCGCGTGCTTCTGGAAGTTCTTCCGAAGTGCGCGTGTTTCTTTCGTGATATCCCCCAAACCTATGGCAAACAGAATGACTTATGTCAGCACAGAAGGACTTGAAAAGCTCAAGGCCGAGTTGCATGACCTTAAAACGGTAAAACGCCGTGAACTTGCTGATCGCATTGAAGCAGCAAAGGCTCTTGGTGATCTGTCGGAAAATGCGGAATATCACGAAGCGAAGGAAAACCTCGCATTTGTTGAGGGGCGCATTCAGCAGATTAATGACATGCTCCAAAATGTCTCCATCATTGATCCATCCGCAACAACAGGTGTCATTCGGATCGGTTCTACGATTGTTGCAGAGGCAAATGGGAAGCAACGAACGTTTAAGATCGTTGGATCGAACGAAGCTGATCCTGCTGCTGGGCTGATTTCTAATGAGTCACCGCTAGGTGATGCGTTTCAGGGTCATTCTGTAGGTGATACTGTTGAAGTGCAGACTCCTGCCGGTACAACCGTGTACACAGTTATTTCAATTTCGTAGATCTATTTGGTCAGGGCTTGACGTTTACCATTGACCTCTGTTCGTGCATTCGGTACCCTCGCTGAAGATATGAATGATGAAGCGTTGGTCCGAAAAGAAAAGTTGCAATCGTTTCGCGATGCAGGAGTAGATGCCTACCCCGCAAAAAGCGAACGTACGGCAATGATCAGTGTTGCTCATGAGACATTTGATGTCTGGGCAGAAGAAAAGAAAACCGTGACGCTGTGCGGTCGAGTGATGACCACGCGCGTTCACGGTGGTTTGTTATTCGCTGATCTTCGTGATGCAAGCGGAAAATTGCAAATTTTGTTGAAGTTAGATGATATTGGTACAGAGTTGTTCGAAACCTTCCGTGATCGGATTGATCCGGCTGATTTTGTTCAGGTCACCGGTATCCTGTTTACCACACAGCGCGGGGAGAAGACCTTGGCGGTTTCCAGTTGGAAGGTTTTGACCAAGGCGTTGTTGCCACTTCCTGATAAGTTTCATGGGTTGAGCGATCAGGAAATTCGATATCGCTACCGTGAGTTAGATCTTATTTCGAATCCTGAATCATTAGAACGGTTCCGTAAGCGCTCTCAAATCGTTCGTGAGTTCCGAGCCGCATTAGATGCAGAAGGGTTTGATGAGGTTGAAACGCCAATGCTTCAGCCTATTGCTGGGGGAGCAACGGCCCGTCCATTTATTACGCATCACAACGCATTAGATCTGGATCTCTACCTCCGTATTGCTCCTGAGCTCTATTTGAAGCGTTTGGTTGTGGGTGGATTTGAAAAAGTGTATGAAATTGGTCGTCAGTTCCGTAATGAAGGAATTGATTGGTCACACAATCCTGAGTTTACGTCCATTGAATTTTATTGGGCTTATCAAAACTATGAAGGGTTGATGGATTTCACAGAGCGTTTGCTCACTCGTGTTCTTCGAGCAGTGAATAATAATCTATTGGTTGTTCGATATCGTGAGCAAGACATTGATTTTACCCCAGCGTGGCCACGGGTTCGATTTGCAGATGCGATTAAAGCGGCTTGTGGTATTGATATTGTTGGAATGTCAAAAGAGCAGTTGATCTCCAAGATGAAAGAGCTGAACATTGATACGGGTGATACAACCTGGAATCTTGGGAAGCTGTATGACGAGCTGGATAAAGAGGTTGTCCGAAAGAAGCAGATGCAGCCGTTGTTTGTGACGGATTATCCGATTGAAATGGAGCCGTTGGCTAAGAAATGTGACTACGACCCCCGCTTTGTTCAACGTTTTCAATTAATTGCCGGTGGATTGGAG
>CAZNPI010000070.1:0-4426 GCA_964575015.1 uncultured Gammaproteobacteria bacterium | reverse complement strand
ATATGACCGTTTGAGTCGATCGTAGCAGCTGTAGCCACCAATGTGGTGCCCTGGTACAAGTTGAAGTTTGTCAAATCTGAATTCGTGATCGTACCAGATTGGTAAAGCGTGACTTGTTTCACGTCTACGTCATTGGTGCTGGCTGCAATTTTGAAGTTTGCAATTTCAACCTGTTTTGAACCGATCGTTGGGTTCGCTGCAGGAGAACCAGCTGTGACCGTAACGGTAGCAGCTGAAGCTGTTCCGACCGTGAACACGTTTCCGCGCACTGGGAACGAACCTGAAACTGTTGAGTTGCCGCTAACGATAACTGAAGCTGCGTCGACGATCTCGAATGAGTGCTGACCACCCGTTGGGTTCGAGCCGACTGAGAAGTCGCCGTAAACGACAGCTGACCAGGTCTGACCAGCGGAGATCGTTTGGTTCAATCCATTGAATTCAACGAGGCCCGTTGATGAATTGACAGTGCGACCCGTTGTGAGGCGCTTGCCGTTTGCATCATACAAGTAAACGTTGGAGAAATCTGATGCTGATCCAACGCCTACGCGGTGGAAGCGAACTCCCGTCACCACAACGTCTGAGCTACCTGCGGTCAAGTTGACCTTGGTGAGCTGGACGCCGGATGAATTCTTAGGAACTGTCATGCCGGCTGGGGTGTCTGAAGCCAAAGCAACGGACAACGCACCACCGACAACCGGACCTGCACCCGTTGTGACCGTGTCAGCCAAAACTGACTCGCGGCCTGCAACGTCTGAACCGTTTCCGTAGACAATCGTGGTGGTGATGACGTTCGCTTTGTTCAAACCGTTGGCTGCGAAAGCAGCGTCGGATACGAACTTGCGCTTCATACCGCCCATGACTACGTACACTGATGAATCACCAGCGTATTGGATCAATGAACCATCCGGATGGACGTTCGTTGAAATTGAGGAACCAACCGTGTAGTTGACAAAGAAGCCATCGGCAACGTCAACAACGCGGGATGCCCATGCATCACCGTAGAGAGCCTTGGCAACAGCCTCGGACTCGACCCAGTGAAGGACGCCACCCTTGGTGACGGCATAGGTCTTAGGATCTGTCGTGATCTTCACGAGCTTGGTGCCCGGGCGGACCGTGACGTTCGCAACCATCTGAATGGCGGCTAATTCTGCATCCGTAATGGTTTTAACGGAGGAGAAATCAGCGTACCATGACATGTATGTTTTTTCGTTAGGAAAAACATAGCGCTTGCCGTCTGCACCGTAGTAATACACTGCAGGGCCTGAGGCCTTGATCAAATCACCGGCTGAGAGAGTGGCTGCTGACGCAACACCTGGAAGCGCCAATGAACCAACACCCACGGACCAAGCAATTGTGGTCATCGTGACAAACACGGAAAATACCTTTTTAAGAGCTTGTGACATAGGAACCCGTATAGGGCTTTCGAATATAGATCGTTACGTCATCCAAAAAAGAGATGATCGCAACGGAATGACTGAATAAAGCGCTTATCCTCTGGTTCACACCAGAGCCGACCTTTGGTTGATAAGCGATTGGCGAGGATGATTCAAACGAGCGGGCAAAAGATGATCTTTTCAGATCTCACACAGAAGTTCACTGGATCGCATGTGAGCGATCGGTTTGCTTCTACATGTATCCCCCGCCCGTCAGGATGACCGTCCCGAATTGAGACACTCACCCTGCAAGACCGGGATACGGTCTGCGCACACCCTTATGGCTGACTCGTGTCGATTACTTTTGTAGTTGAGGAACTATTTTCCGTTGTTGATACCGGCTCTGTAGGCGCTGTTGAGGTAGCGGTCCCATCCGTTGAGCTCCCCGCTTCTGCAGGCAATGCAGCTTCTGTTGAGGATGCAGCTGCAGCGATATCAAGCTGATCCTGTGCTTTTTGCAGCGCGAATGCCTGTGTCGTGACATCCTTCATTTGACTGACCAATTCCGGCAATGTTGACGTGGCGTCCGTTGAAGAAGTTGTGATGACTGGCGGTATCGCAATCGTTGACGACGTGCTTGAGGCATCACCCTGAGCCAGGGAAGAGGCTAGCATATCTGTCACCACTTTTGTATGGTCCTGAATCACCTGTTGCACATCAGACTCTGTAATCACCTCACTGGACTCTTGATGTTTTTCCACCATGACCTCAATCGCTTTTACCCCCATATCAGCAGCAACTGACTGTACCTCTGTGACCTTTTCAACTGATTCAGGCGACAACAATGGCTTCGTATCTTGCAACGCGCTAATCACTTCATTTGTTTTTTGATCAACCATCTTCGCTGCAGCAACCGCACTTTCTGGTGAAACGTCCTTCGCAACATCAGCGAGCTGTTGCTTCATTGTATTCAAATCGCGCTTTAAAATTTCAGCAACCTGTGCAACCTGAACTTTTTTGGAATCATCTTTTGCAACAACTTGAAGCTCATTCACACGACGATCTGTAAATCGCGTCTTCATCTTTAACTGCTCTTCCTTTGTACTGGCCATCGCCAACTGAGCCTGTTCACTCACTAATTTCAATCCATAAAAAACATCACCCGGTAATGCGCGTTCAGCAGCAGAAACGGATAAGATAGAGCCGCCCATCAAAACAACGAACAAAGACAACATCGCCATCGCTGGTCTACGAACAAATTCGCCCACACGGCTGGTAGACAACAGCTGACCATATGCGTGAGCTCGTTCAGACAACGTTGCCTTTCCCAATGGAAGTGTGTTCCCAATTTGCATCACCAACGTTTCTCGGGTAGCACGACGCCACGCCGCATCTGGTTTGATGAGGCGTTCCGTGGTTCTAATCGACCGAAGTCGTTGTTGAAAATCATTTTTCATTCGTCTTGCGTGTCTTGGGTTTCAGATTCCTGTAGGGCTTTTAACGCTCGATGAAACATCACTCGCACATGTCCCGGCTTTTTCTCTAGGACTTTCGCGATCACTCCAAAGGGGAGGTCATCGATGAGCCGAAGCGTCACAACATCTCGATAGTCTTCTTTGAGTCGATCAAGCCGTTGAAGGATGAGACTCAGGTCTGCGCGAGCCTCGATGAGCGCGCGACCCGTCCCCTCATCACTTTCATGCTCAATAACAGTAGACGTTGAATCAGGGTGAAACGTTACAGACTCCACAACAGCATCCCCGGTCTTCCGATAATGGTCTGCAATGAGATTTTTCACGATTCGATATAAAAGGGCCCGAATATGGGTCACTTCGTGCTGCTGACTCACATATTGCCAGGCTCGTGTGAACGTTTCCGCGGTCACATCCTGCGCATCCTCTTTACTCGGAAGTTTTAAAAACGCATATCGATAAATAGCCTCCACATAGCGGTCATAAATCCGCGCAAAGGCTTCAGGGTCTCGCTTCGTTCTGACTCGAAACAAGAGGTAACTGTCAAATATGTTGGTCATGGATCGTTAACACACAGGCCTCAACTTCCCGGCATTAACTCGAAAGTGATAGCAATGTACTGGAAAATCATCTTTTTAGCAAGGGTTTTGAGACAAAAACATGATTTTTTTGGCTAAAAATAGGTAAAAAATCCACTTTTCTATTGACACTCAAACTCAACCATGAAAAATTAGACCCGCTTTTTCGGACCTTTTCTTCCAACCCACACCTCAGAATGGGAGGGCTCACACGATGACTCACCTCAGACGATGGTTTCGTTCGGCAGCCATGTGCTGCAGCCTACTTCTGGCAGGATGCACGGAGACGATCATCATCAAGTCGCAAGCGCCTTCGACGCCACAACCGGTAGCGATCAATCCACGTCCTTCGACCGCATACATCGAAGTTCGGCCGCCCGAAAGTCTGCGCGAAGTCTTTCTCCTACTGAGCAGCAGATCCAGTGTGAAGGACGAATACCGACAGATCTTCCTCGCCTACGCATCAAGCAAGGCGAGTGGGAGCGGATTCGCCATCACAAGTCCTACGAAAAATGCAACGCTCATCGTGACGAATCGGCACGTCATCGCAACCACAGATCGTCCCCAAGTCTCATTCGACGGGGGCAATACGATGATCAATGCAGACATCCTGCACATCGATACGGCATACGACCTAGCAGTTCTCGAAATCCCGGTCACAATCCCTGGATTGTCGCTCAACACATCCTACACGGAAATGCAGGACGTCTATGCGGTCGGATTTCCGGGGACTTCCGTCAAGGGCAGTTTCCAGGCAACTCGCGGCACCCTGTCGAATGCCTGTATTAAAGAAAGCGTCATTCTTCCTGGAGGAAGCGATCGTTGCTGGATTCAGCACACCGCATCCATCGATCCCGGATCGAGTGGTGGCCCTTTGCTGGATACAAGCCACAAGGTTCTGGGAGTAAATACCGCGATCGTTCTAGATCGACACGACATGTATCTTTCCGTTCCCGCGATCGCTGTACGAGATGCTCTGCAAAAAGCCCTAACGGTCCGCGAA
>CAZNPI010000069.1:0-4524 GCA_964575015.1 uncultured Gammaproteobacteria bacterium | reverse complement strand
ATCAATGGCAGGATCGTTGGCAGAAGGTGAGAAGTATTCTATTGTCCTAAAAACTATGGCACAGCTTGCTGACATTGCGGTCGTTATCCCTTGCTTTAACCGTGCAAACGTTTTACGACGCACGATACTTGGAATTCTCTCTCAGACCGTTCAGCCGGCGGAGGTGATCTTGGTTGATGATGCTTCAACCGACAACATCGAAGAGGTGATCAAGGAGTTGCCAATGCAGCAGGCGAAATTTCGCTTTGAGGTTGTGCGATTGAGTGAAAATAAAGGAGCACCTGCAGCACGCAATGAAGGAGCAAGACGATCGACGTCGCCATATCTTATTTTCGTTGACGCTGATGTGGAGCTAAAGCCTGACGCATTGGAAAAAATGGGGACAGCACTAGAGATGCAACCGGAGGCAGATTTTGTCTACTCAAATTTTTTGTGGGGATGGAAAAAGTTTTATGGGCGTCCGTTTGATGCAGAGGTCTTGCGACGAGAAAATTGGATTCATACAACCTCCATGATGCGACGAAGTGCATTTCCGGGATTTGATGAGTCGTTGAAGAAATTTCAGGATTGGGATTTGTGGCTAACCATGAGCGAGCGAGGTTCGAAGGGGTTTTGGATTGATGAGGTTCTCTATCGAGTAGAACCAAAAGGAGTCATGAGCTCTTGGCTCCCGCGCTTTGCGTACGCGCTTCCATGGAAAATTCTTGGACGAACACCGGTAGTGATTCAGAAATACGAAGATGCGAAAGCTGTTATTAGAAAAAAACATGACATCAGTGATGTTGTTGTATTGAAAAGTCCTCTTTTCGGGAAGGGGAGGATAGGAGAGATGCGCCCCTGGATGATCTTCACGTTTCTTCTTGAATCTGTTTCGTTGGTAACTATTTTTAATCCAATTTGGAATTCAATCGCAGATATCCTTGTCGCGTTTTTGGTGTTTGTGCTCGCAATCTTCAGACCGACAATTGCTGCTGGTATTCTTGTTCTTGAATTACTTATTGGATCAAAAGGATATCTTCTTCAGCTAGGAGGTTGGCCTAGTCAGGTTTCTCTTCGGATTTTGATTACAGTGGCGTTTCTGGTTGGATGGGGTTTGAATGTTGCTCGAGTTCGTGCTTGGAAGAATTGGAGAGCATTGTTGCGTGGTCGAGAGGTCTATCTGGTGCTCGTCGGTATTCTTTTCCTTGCTACGATTCGAGGGTGGTTCATTGGAAATGCTCAGATGATGCAAGATGCGAATGCGTGGGCGGATTGGATTCTGTTACTCCCGTTTATTGATATTGCTTCAAGATATAGAGATCGAATTCGAAAAGACATTCTGCCTGTTTGCATTGTAGGTATTTGCTGGATCGCGGTGAAGACATTAGCGCTTGAATATATTTTTTCTCATGGATTCAACGTTGGTTCGGACTTGTATCTTTGGGTGCGTCGAACGGGTGTTGGTGAGGTTACGCTGGTCATGGGAAATGTCTTTCGCATCTTCATGCAGTCATATGTGTATGCGATCATTGCCTGGATTTTTGCGTTCTGTTGGTGGATGGAGAAGCGGTTTCTTTTGATTCGTGATTGTAAACCCGTAAGGCTCGTGTCTGTGCCGTGGTTCATTATGGTGTCTGCAACGGTCATTTTGTTGATCAGCCTTTCTCGAAGCTTTTGGATCGGCGCTATGTGCGGAGCCATTGTGGCAATGGTTCTTCTGATGAGATCCGGTGTGTGGCGTTGGGGGAGCTTGCTTGGACCTATTGTTGCGAAGATTGCGGGGATCGGTTTGATGGTGGTGGCACTCTTATTTCCGATTCCGCGCGTTGATACAGCCTCCTTATTTAGCATTTTCGGCTCTCGTACGAATCTCGAGGAGCCGGCAGCTGCAAGCCGTTGGAATTTGTTTCCGGTGCTCTGGCAAAAAATTTCAGAGCATCCAATCCTCGGATCAGGATTTGGTGCGACAGTCACGTATGAAAGTAAGGATCCACGGATTCTTGCGGGTCAGGCAGACGGTATGTATACAACATACGCCTTCGAGTGGGGATGGATGGAACACTGGATCAAATTTGGGATCGTCGGTATTCCATTGATGATCTATCTCCTCTGGTCCCTTGTTCGTCGCATGTGGGAATCAGATGAAGCGCTTTGGGTACGGGTTGGGTTTGTATCTTCTATCGCAGCTTTGGCCGTTGTCCATTTTTTCACACCCTATCTTAATCATCCGTTAGGATTTTTTGTCTTGTTTGTGGGTGAGGCGATTATTGCATCGTCCGTACGCCGTTCACAAATTCCTGACTCGTCATCAATGACTTTCCCTCAGGTTGAACCTCGATGAGTTCAAGTGTTGTATGTGCACCACATCGTGCGATGAGCCGTCGGTCTTCAGAAATAGATACTCCGAATGGTTCGTTGTCTTGGTTCGTTGCGTGTTCTATGACAACAGCTCGTACGATCTTTAATCGTTTTCCATTCCATTCCGTCCATGTTCCAGGCCATGGATTGTAGGCTCGAATGAGGCGTTCAATTTCTTCCGCAGGTTTCGTCCAATCAATCTTTCCATCATCGCGACTTAATATTTTGCAATGCGTGGCACGTTCGTGGTTTTGTTCTTGTGGTGTGATTGATCCGTTCAAATAATCGGCTAGGGCATTTGGGAGAACCTTTCCACCAAGTTCTGCTAATCGATCATGCAACGTATCGCCGATATCATTTGATCGGATTCGTTCTTCTGCCTGAATAAGGATCGGTCCATGATCCATGAGCGCATCAATTTTCATGATCGTGACTCCTGTTGTGTTGTCGCCTGCAGCGATGGCTGACTGAATAGGGGACGCTCCACGCCAGCGAGGGAGTAGGGAACCGTGGACATTTAGAACTCCGTGACGTGGAAGGTCTAGGAGCCATTGTGGGAGAATCTTGCCATACGAAACAACCACAAAAGCGTCACAGGTTGGGCCGACCTCCTTGATCCATTCTTGAAATGGTTCGTCCTTGATTTTCTCTGGCTGTTTGATCGTTTCAAATCCGAGTTTTATGGCAGTCTGCTTGATTGGTGGTTGAGTCAATTCTGCGTGTCGACCAACGGGGCGATCGGGTTGCGTGACAATCCCAACGATTTCAAATCGTCCATCGCGAGCAAGCGCGGTGAGTGAAGGAACGGCAAAGTCAGACGTTCCAAAAAAAAGAAGGCGAGCGGACATTTATTTTTTTGAAAAGAATTTTTTAATTTTTTCTGAACCTTTTACGATCTTCGTAGCTTTATCGATAAAGAGAATTCCGTTTAGATGGTCGAGTTCGTGTTGGTACACTGTTGCCATAAAATCTTTCGCATCAAACTCCACACGACGACCATGACGATCAAGGGCTCGAAGGTGAATCTTTTTTGCACGATCAACCATTCCCCAAACACCTGGAACAGATAAGCACCCTTCCTCACTTTCCTGTTGTGCCTCAGACATCTTGGTGATTTCTGGATTGATATATGCTCGTGCTCCGCTAACTTCGCTGACAATGAATACACGGATATTGTGGCCAACTTGTGGGGCCGCGATACCGACACCGTCCTCCACAAACATGGTCTCGATGAGTGTATCCAAAAAACCCTGAAATTCAGGGGTTCCAATGATCTTTGGGTCCACCTCCGCAGAACGCTCTCGAAGCGATGCAGTGGGGAGCGTTACCATTTCGAAGGATTTAGCCATTTCGAAGGGAAATATAGCAGATTTCGAGGGAAAAGTAAAGGTTCGAAATTGTTCGGTTTGTTTGATACACTGGGGCTAACCATATAATTCGTTCGTACGTAGTCTCTCGCAGATAACAGTATGATTTCCCTAGATTTTATTGGACTCTGTATCTTTTTTTCCGGTTTTGTGATTGGTCTTGGAGCAGTCACGGTCATAGATATTCACGGTTTTTTGGGTAGAACCTCTACATACTGGACAGAGGCGACAACTCGAACACACAAGGTGACAAAGCCAATGATTTGGGCAGGGATCTTTCTTGCTCTGATCGGAGGTCTAATTTTTTATCGGAACGCCTCATTTTCTGGTATCCCACTTGTTCATCTTGGGATCGCTATCGCATTGATCATGAACGGAATATTCCTTTCATTCAGCGTCAGTCCGTTTTTGCTTGAACGTGAAAAGCAGGGGAAAGCCGGTGAGCTTCTTTCGATGGCATGGCAACAGAAGATTGCTGTCAGTCTTATTATTTCAGATCTTGGATGGTGGGGCGGACTCTTTTTACTCGTTTGGTACGTGTTGAATCGGTAACCTATGCGAGAAAAACTCATTGTTGTTCATGACAAGATGCAGAAGAATTATCAATACACGGTAACTGAGCCAGAGGGAAAACGGTTTGATCCGATGTTTACGCCGGATCTTACGCCAAAACAAATGCTCGCTCTAGGCGTGTTTGGGGGTGTGTATATGCGCGATTGTCAGGATGAATTTCCAAAAGACTGGTTTGCAAAAGCGAAGTTTCAAAAAGAAGGCTCTTATAAACCAGACCCCAAGATTAACTTTTTCGGCGTGAACGCGA
>CAZNPI010000068.1:0-4578 GCA_964575015.1 uncultured Gammaproteobacteria bacterium | reverse complement strand
CCGGACTACGCCCCGGAAGACTCCACCCCCTTCTGCGTCGCGCCGTGCGCTGCGCCGTCGGACTGGAACTTCGGGAACGCCAAGGTGAAGAACGGCGACGTCACGGTCATGGGACCGTGGGTCTTCAAGCCGCTCGCCAAGAACGCGCCTGCGTACTCGCTCCTGACGGACTCGTTCACGATCTCGTCAGGAACGTCGATGACCATCGACTTCACGATGGACATCGCCGGCCCGGTTCTCACCGACATCGTCGGGAAGAACTTCTACGTCCTCCTCGAGGGCGCAGTCACCGACGCAGATGTCACCCAGAAGTACTTGCCAGGTATGGACCTGGCGACCTTCACGGTGACGCAGCCGTCGAAGACGGTCACGTTCACCTACGGCGCGTACTACGGCCCGGCTATCGCGGTGCCTCACCCCTGGTGTTCGGTGGGACTTGACAGGCTCGACGTGCAGAACACCGGCGACACGAAGCAAAAGATCACCCAACTCACGATCGAGCTTGTCTCGTCGAACAGCGACTTCGCCGACTTCCGTTTCATCGGTATCGGTAACGGCGCGGCCGACTGGAACGGCAAGATCGTCGATACGCTTCCAGCCTATCCGGCGACCTCGATCACGGTCGATCTTTCGAAGGATCCGATCGTTCTTCCACCGCACTCGAGCTACCCGCTCGCATTGTGCGGCAGCTTCAACGACGTCGTCTCCAGCGCAGTCTGCCCCATGGGGCACGGCTGCGCGCGGAGCGGACATACGCCGATGCTCCAGATCACAGGTGCCGTCGCCTCAGACGGAATCGTGAACGTGCCGGCTCACACGACCCCGCTAGTGGTGCTGCGCCAGTCGCAGCCATTCATCACGAAGCAGGAGCTCGTGAACACGACCCTCGTCAACGCCGATCAGGATCTCTTCAAGTTCCAGATCAGCGCCGACACCACGGGACCGATCGGGATCAAGCACTTCGAGCTCGTCTACACGAAGTCGAAGGGGTTCTCGATCAGCGATCTGCGCCTTCGGCGCGGAGACACGGACATGCCACTCGACAGCTACCGCGTCCTGCACGGCTGGCCCAACCCGCTCGACTGCATGGCTGGCCCCTGCATCGACAAGATGGACAACGGCGTCAACAGCCCCCTGGCCATCGACCTGGTGAACGAGGAGTTCATCCAGGGCAGCGGCGTGGTCTACACCCTTCACGGCACAGTTCAGGACGTGGCAACGGACAGCTTTCTCATCTTCGGCTTCGACTGGGCCGGCCTGGATACGGCACCCACGGGCTGCCTCACGATGCTCAACGACGAGCTCTCCCTGCAGACCAACGGGAACAACAGTAGCGGCAACATCTTCTGGTCTGACCTCTCCGAAGCCCCGCACTCGAGCACGACGTGCGACCAGGGCGGATCGATGGACTGGACCAATGGCTACCTCGTTCAGGGAACGGACAAGCCCCAGAAGCTGGGGCTGTAGCACCTCGCCCCTTCGTTCGCCTCACTTGCCCCGACGGAATTTCACATTCCGCCGGGGCGCTTTATTTTCAGGATTTTTTCTCAGTACGAGGCTTGACAAAGCCTCGAAATCATGGTAGTTTTTGATACTCGCTCCTTACCGTAGGAACATCCTTCTCACTGAGGTGCGCAATGAACCCGAAGCAGGATCTCATCGCGAAACGCGACCGGTATAACCGGTGGGCCCTGGCTGACATCAAGCGCGACGGGGTGATCTCCCCGCGAACGGAGCAGAAGCTGAAGCAAGCTGTTCCGCACATCAATGCCGCACTCGCGGCGATCGAGAACGGAACGTACGGCATCTGCAGCGACTGCGGCGAGCCGATTCCGGAGAAGCGCCTGAAGGCGGTCCCCGGTGCAACTCGCTGCTGTCCGTGCCAACAAGACCAGGAACGATGAGCGTCGACCTCCTTCAAGTCACTATCGACGCCTGCCTCGATGACCTCGCTATCGCAAGAGGCGCGTTCATCGTGGACCCGCAAGCGAAGCCGAAAGAGTTCGACGCCATCACCGAGCGGTTCTGGAAAGCGTATCAACGCCTCAAGCCGCACAACGGCTCAAGGGCGTCCAACCTCGCGGACTTTCGAGAACGTCTTCTCCGAGAAGCCGCTACCTTCGCCAACCTGTTCGATCAAGCTCCCTAGCCGGAAATTTCACGTGGAATCTCCGGCTCTTTGATTTTTAATGCATGGTCTCTTTTTTCTCGTTAAATACAAACAGCCGCGAAATAAACGGAAACCTCTTTTCCTCATTTTCTTCTTCAGCGGCAGCCTCAGCTTCTGTCAAAAATGAATCAGGAACATGGATCCGAGGAATGCGAACCATAAAAAAACGAACATCTTCCGGCAGCACCTCGCCTTCAACCATCCGAATCATGCTTCGCTCTTTTCCCTGTTTATAATGCGGATACATTGCTAACGGCATCGGTACTGCGTGAATAGATGCACCAGGAACAAAACCAATAATGCTAATAATCTTTCCCTTTCCACCCTCTTCACTACTCACACCGCCAAAACCGCGCTGAAATGGAATGCGCAATCCAAAACCATCATCACCCAATACACCTGCGTTCGGATATGGATCACCACCATGCGCCTCAGGATCAAAACGAATCGGAAGAGGCTTCTCATTTTCAAGCGCATCAATAAAACTCTTTGGACTTTCTCGACGAACAATCATTCCAGGATCTTGTTGAGCAAGCCGCTGCATTCCAACAGAACTATCCTCCTCAAGTCTTCCACCAAGCTCAGAAATCTTCTTCGCAAACCGTTCCCAATTTGTTACAAACCGTTCCTCAAAATCTCGTTTCTTAGAATCAATATGCTCAAGGTTAACCATTTCCTGATATGCACCAGGCTCAAAAGGATTCATACGTCGTAAAAATGTTATTGCAGTTTACAGGTAAAAAGCGATGGCTGTTTTGCTACCCAATGCGAGATCTTCTCTGGCCATTCTACCACCAAAACACTCTCCCCGTCTGCAAGCTCCTCATCCAAATCCAACACCATCAACTCTTTTTCATCTTCAAGTCGATACGCATCTACATGAATCAATCGTTTAATTCCTTCATGATTCGGTACACCATACGAACGCATCAACGCAAATGTTGGGCTTTGGGGAATTTTCACAACTCCAAACTCTTTTGCCAGCGCCTGCGTAAATGTCGTCTTTCCGGCCCCAAGTTCACCTTGAAGGGCGAGCACTGAACCGGGAACGATATGACGGACAACTTCTTTTGCAACGCCTGCCCAATCCTCTACCGTTGGCACAGCAAACGTCTCATTCCATGTTTTTGATGTGATCGTAATGGATCTCATATATTACAAATCTAATTCAGGTTCAGCATCGATCGTTTTCCATTTGCTCAATCTCTGCTTCTTGAATCTCCATGCTCCAGCCGCCGCAATCATCGCTGCATTATCCGTATGAAATCCCATCGCAGGCTCAAGAAATGTGACACCCGGAAGCTGATCCTGAATCGCCATTCGAAGATGCTCCTGCAATGAAGTATTTGCTGAAACTCCGCCGACAACACAAATAGCACGTGGATGAACTTTTTGCGCAGCTTTAATCGTCTTCAGCACAAGAACATCAACGATCGCGGCCTGAATAGAAGCGCACAAATCGGAGACGACCTGTGGGTTCGCATGATCAACGGGCGACATTCCTTCCCACAGACGACGAACAGCGGATTTCAAACCGGAGAAACTAAAATCAAATGATGCTTCATGGATCATCGGCCGAGGTAGCTCGTATGCATTCCGATCTCCATTCTTCGCATGTTTGGACAAAATTGGTCCGCCAGGATATCCGAGTCCCAACAATTTTCCCGTTTTATCAAACGCCTCCCCCGCCGCGTCGTCTCTTGTTCGGCCGAGGATGCGATAGGAGCAAAAATCTTTCATCAACACCAATTCCGTATGACCACCGGAAACGAGCAGGGCTAAAATGGGAAATTCCCAATTCTTTCGATTCTCCTCCACCAACCATGAGGATGCCAGATGACCTTCGAGATGGTTCACACCGATCAGTGGAATGCCGGAGACTGCGGAGATCGTTCGGGCCGCTTCAATTCCAACTCGAAGTGCAGTCGCAAGACCCGGCCCACGCGTGACCGCGATTGCGTCAAACGTTGGTTCATCGAGCGCGTGTGCGCGTTCCAGTAATGTAAACAACTCAGCCACGTGCATTCGAGCTGCCACCTCTGGAACAACCCCACCGAAACGCTCGTGGACCGGAATTTGCGTGGAAATATCGTGGTGCAAAACCTCAACTTTTTCATCAGCAACCGAAAGAATCGCGACAGAGGTCTCGTCACCGCTGGTTTCGATCCCAAGAATACGAATAATAGACAATAGTCATTGTGGGGCATGCAGAGGCAAGCGTCAATCCATCGTGCTATCCTACTCTCATATGTGGATTATCTACGGTTTTCTCTCCGCCCTCACCGCCGCGCTGATGACCATTGTTGGAAAAATTGGTCTTCAACATATTGACCCAACATTCGCAACCGGTATTCGCAGCTTCATCATGTTTATTTGTACAAATACCGAGTTTTATATTTTGTTGTTGC
>CAZNPI010000067.1:0-4584 GCA_964575015.1 uncultured Gammaproteobacteria bacterium | reverse complement strand
TGTTCAAAGAGCCGCATCATATATACACATAGAAGCTCTTTTTGTCAATCATAAACCCCGACAGTTGTCGGGGCGTATGGATTCGTTTTTGGAAGTGTTATTTGACTTCAACCGGAGGAACAATGTTGGCGAACTTCACGGTTTTGAAGGCGCCAGTGTAACGCTTGACCTTCTTATTTGTGAATTTGACGATACCGGCTGCGACAGCAAAAAGGGTGTCGTCATTGCCGATTTTTACGTTGGCACCTGGGCGGATTGCTGTGCCGCGTTGGCGAACGATAATGCTACCGATTTTCGCGGTTCCGCCGGCAGACAATTTCACGCCAAGGCGTTGACCTTGGGAATCGCGACCGTAGCTTGTACTTCCACCTGCTTTTTTATGGGCCATATTTTATGGAGAAAATGGGACAAATTCGTGCAAAACGCTCAATTCGTCGCCTTTAATGTGCTGAAAGGATATACGGTTGCGCACAATTTGTCAATAAGTGACAGCCTGGTCGGGGTCTGGTATCCTCGATGCACACAAAATATGGCAAAATCCAAAGAAGAATTAACAGCAGAAATCGAGAAAACCCTTGATGTGTTACGCGAAGGGATCGCTATGCATTCCGGGAATGTTGAGCTTGTAGATGTTGATATGGAGACCGGAAAAGTTTCCGTTCGTTTCCAGGGTATGTGCGTTGGCTGCCCGATGTCTGACATGACATTGAAAGCTGGTATTGAGGAGACGCTTCGAGAAATGATCCCAGAAGT
Organism: uncultured Gammaproteobacteria bacterium; assembly: GCA_964575015.1. GTDB lineage: Bacteria > Patescibacteriota > Patescibacteriia > 2-12-FULL-60-25 > 2-12-FULL-60-25 > JAGOQX01. Next base: position 3,831 of record CAZNPI010000067.1, on the reverse strand, counting down.
AAAGGAAGTTGTTGCTGTTGCCTAACGAAAACAGTACACTGCATTGCATGAAGTTTGCCGATTGGCAGCTTTCCGCTCGGCGCGGATGGCATAATCCGTTCATTCGGTGGATCACCGTTGGTACGCTGCTTTGCGTCCTCGGCATGACGGGCTTCATTGCATATCGATTGGTTCCGGTTGGTATGCGAAGCGGTGTAGTTATTTTGCATTACAACATCTATCTTGGCATTGATCAGGTGCAGGCATGGCCATGGATGTTTTTGTCTCCGGCGATCATGCTTGCGATTTTGGTCGTGAATGTATTGTTTGCGCTGGGCTGTTTTGCACGTCATGAGTTAGCCGCAAAAGCGTGCATTGTCATGACGTGTATTATTGCATTGCTTTGGGGAATCTCTTCATTCTTTCTCGTTCTTGTGAATATTTAATACAATCTATTTTGTATGTTATTTCCGATCATCCGCGTTCTCACCATCGCATTTAGCTGCTTTGTGATTGCACTTGCATGGGGGCCTCTGCTGATACGTCTGCTGCGTAGATTAAAAATGGGTAAGGTTATTCGTGATACGGAGTCTGCTCCCATCTTTGCAAAACTTCATGCGGCGAAAGCCGGTACTCCGTCCATGGGAGGGGTATTGGTATGGGTAACCGTTGTGGCGGTGATGTTCGTGTTGTCGTTGGGGTGTGCGGTCCAGGGTGCTGAATGGTGCTCATGGAATTTCCTCTCTCGCGGACAGACGTTCCTTCCACTTGGTGCATTGCTCTCTGCAGCGCTCGTTGGTCTTGTTGATGATTATTTGAATACAAAAAAAATTGGTCCTCACGGTGGAGGGTTGCGAATGCGTCATCGATTGATGTCGTATTCTTTGATCGCACTTGGTGGTGCATGGTGGTTTTTTTCAAAGCTTGATTGGGATGTGTTGCATATTCCATTTGCCGGTGATTTTCACATCGGGCTGTGGGCGATTGTTGTGTCCGTCCTCGTGATTGTAGCGACCTCATTTTCCGTCAATGAAACGGACGGGTTGGATGGATTGGCGGGTGGTCCATTGATGGCAGCGTTTGCTGGATATGGCGTGATTGCATTTTCACAAGGGAAGGCTGACCTTGCTGTTTTTTGCGCAGCCATTGTTGGGGCCCTGATGGCTTTTCTGTGGTACAACGTTCCACCTGCTTCATTTTTTATGGGTGACACTGGAGCAATGTCGCTTGGTACGGTGCTTGGTGTTGTTGCATTATTAACAAACCAGCCGCTGTTATTGCCGATTATCGGGTTACCCTTTGTGATTGAATCGTTGTCGGTTATTTTGCAGGTTGCATCAAAAAAAATTCGGAAGAAGAAGTTGTTTCGCAGTGCACCGATTCATCATCATCTTGAAGCTATCGGTTGGACTGAGCCGCAGATCGTGTTGCGTGTCTGGATCATCTCCTTGTTTTCAACGGGTATTGGCGTAGTGCTTGCATTAGCTGATAAACTGTAATCATGCGTGGATCTGAACGAATTGACCGCGGCTTTTTCTGGACGCTCTGTGGTATCGTTCTTTTCGGATTATTAATGCTGCTTTCTGCTAGCGGTCCACTGGCGTATCAACATTTTTCAGATAGTTGGTATTTTGTGAAGCATCAGTTGTCCAACGGGTTTGTGCCGGGTCTTCTATTATTTTTTATCTGTTCCCGTATTGATTATCGGAAATGGAAACCGTTGGCCGTAGCGGGTTTGGTGGTTAGTATCATTCTGCTTGTGTTGGTGTATATTCCGGGTCTTGGATTGCATTTAGGTGGAGCTGGTCGATGGGTGCAGATTGGTCCGCTTTCATTTCAACCGTCTGAATTTGTGAAGGTGACATTTTTGATGTACGTGGCTGCATGGTTGGCTGCGCGACACGAGAATAAAGCACGAACCATTGAAGAGGGATTGATTCCATTCGTGACTGCGTTGGGAGTGATCATGTTCCTCCTTATTATGCAGCCGAATACCGGTTCAATGTCGGTGATCGTTGGGTCTGCATTGATCATGTATTTTGTGGCCGGTGCTCCGCTTGGGTGGTTTGCGGTACTTGGCGGTGCTGGTATCGCGCTTGTTGGAATTTTGATCAAGATCACACCATATCGCGCGGCGCGCTTTATGACGTTCCTTCATCCAGAGTTGGATCCGCAGGGGATTGGGTATCATATTAATCAGGCGTATCTTGCTATTGGGTCCGGTGGGTTGTTTGGATTAGGATATGGTCAGTCTCGTCAGAAGTATTTGTATCTTCCCGAAGTTTCCGGTGACTCCATCTTTGCGGTGATCGGTGAAGAGATGGGATTTTTACTAACAACGGTATTGATTCTTGCATTTGGATATTTAGTCTATCGGTGTTATTGCATTGCGCGTAATGCACCGGATGCATTCGGAACTTTTTTGGTTACAGGAATTGGTTCATGGGTTGCGATTCAGGCGATCTTTAACATCGCATCAATGGTTGGACTTATGCCGATGACTGGCGTAACGTTGCCATTTATCAGCTACGGGAGCTCTGCATTCATTGCATTGGCAATTGGAATGGGCTTGGTTGCATCTGTTTCCCGTCAGTCTCGATAATATTTTTCTTATGACTATCCTTTGTTGCGGTGGCGGTACGATGGGTCCGGTGACTCCGTTGTTGGCTGTGATTCGGCAGATGCGAAAAGCACGTCCTGATTTGAATGTTGCATGGGCAGGAACAGATACTGGTCCGGAGCGGAGCGTTGTTGAGTCAGAGGGGATTCGTTTTTTTGAGATTCCAACAGTGAAAATTCCTCGATATGTGAGTTGGGAGTGGGTGACGTGGCCGTTTGCCTATGCAAGAGCACGAAAGCGTTCACAGCGCGTACTGGATGAAGTTCGTCCAACGTTGATTGTGTCTGTGGGTGGTTTTACCGCTGTTCCATTGATTCGTGAGGGTGCAAAGCGAGGGATCCCGTGTGCGATTCATCAGCTTGATTTTGTTGTTGGTCTGGCAAATCGCGCCGTGGCTTCAGTCTGTCGTTTAGTGACGACATCATTTGCGTATGAGGCGTTGCCATTTCGTGTGTCATCTTCTCGGGCACCTACACCGTGTCGTTTTGCGGGGAGTCATATTCCATCTCGTGAAGAGGCGATTCAATCATTTGGGTTAGATCCAAAGCGGCCTGTCGTTTTTGTTGTTGGTGGTGGTACGGGTGCTTTGGCAATCAATCGAGCTATTCAAGAGATTTTGGATACGGAGTTACGTGTTGCACAGATTATTCATCTCACAGGTATTGGGAAGATGCGATTGGCAAGTGGTCAGGTGATATCACCAAGATTTGGATATGTTGTGGCTGAATTTTTTGATGAATCACAAATGTTGCGCGCCTATGCAGCGGCAGATGTTGTGATCTCACGTGCTGGAATGGGGTCTATTTCTGATCTCGCTGCACTTTCAAAGCCAACCATTTTAGTACCAATTCCAAATAGTCATCAGGAGGAGAATGCGAAACAGTTCTCTGTTCCAATCGTGCACCAAACGGAGCAGTTTTCGAAAAAATTACAAACAACAATCAGTGCCGTATTGAAAGACTCTGAAGAGCGACAGGCAATTGGAATGCGGATGCATGAAACGTTAGTCACGGATGATGGAAGTGCGCTTGCAGGGCTCTGGCTCTCGTTGCGTTAACATAACGTAGCGGGTCCTGCTTCGAGTAGCGTCATGAAATCGTTGATCGAATCATCCAGTCGAATATCGTGTAATCGTACCGGTTGCTTGAGATGGATTCCTTTGAGCGTTCGACATCGGCTGAGCGCAACGTAGGTCTGGCCTGATGCGAATGCACCTCGCCCAAGGTCAATCG
>CAZNPI010000066.1:0-4602 GCA_964575015.1 uncultured Gammaproteobacteria bacterium | reverse complement strand
AGAATGTGAACAACACGACGAGCGCGAAGTACAAAATTCCGTACACAACCTGATTCTGAATAATGCTCACGACCCATTGTGCGGCTCCTGCAACCCACGCAGTCTTTGCATGGATAAAGAACTGAGCAACAACAGATGGAAACAATAACAATGAGATTGCAAAAATGATCGGGATCACACCAGACATGTTGACGCGCAATGGCAAGCTTGTCATTACACCGCCTCCACCACCCGTATGCGATTGTCGAGCATACTGGACCGGGATATTTCGCTGACCCTCTGTGATAAATACAACACCGATGATCGTCACAATAGCGACGACTGCATACATAACGTATGTAAGGAATTGTGATGGATCATAGGTCGATGCCATCTGTCCAAACACACGAGGAAGATCTGCCAAAATACCGGCCAAGATGAGCAATGAGACACCGTTTCCAACCTTCTTTTCAGACATGAGCTCACCCAAGAACATGAGGAACACCGTGCCGGCTGTCACCGTTGCAATGATTCCGACCATGTGGAGTGTATCCGTCTTGGTCAAAATCTGAAGCTGCGATTGACGAAGGAGTTGAATCAATCCAAATGATTGAATGATCGCCAATGGAATTGTCAGTATACGCGTCCACTGGTTGATTCGTTGCTGACCTTGTTCACCCTCTTTTTGAATTTCCTCCAAACGAGGAATAATCATCGTTAACAACTGGAAGATAATCGAAGCGGTAATATACGGTGCGACGCCTAATGCCACAACCGCGAAGTTACGCACCGTTCCACCAGAGAACAAGTTCAAGAGACCAAGAACCTGATTTGCCTGGAAGAACCGATGCAATGCATCAAGATCAATTCCAGGAAGCGGGATGTGTGCGGTCATTCGGAAGATAACCATCATGCCGAACACAAACAGCAATCCACGACGGACTTCACTCACGCGCCAAATTGCTTGTACTTTTTCCCACATAGGGGCCTCCAAAAATCAAGAATTAGCTTTTCTTATTCCGTTGCTTGCTGCGAGGTTTTGCGCCCGCTGTTCCGCCAGCCTTTTCGATCGCTGCTTTTGCAGAAGCGGTCGCCAAGACATGATCCAATACAAGAGCCTTATCAAGCGCGATCGAACCAACGATCTTCGCTAAATCAGCTGTTTTTGAAATGAGATGTTTTTCCTTCAGCGCTTGCACCGTAATCTTATCACCTGCGTTAAAGTTCTTCGCCAAAACTTCAAGGCTCACGACCGCTGGCTTTTCATAGCGGCTCTGGAACCCGCGCAATTTCGGGAAGGATAACAACATCTGCTTGATACCCTTGAGTTTCAAGTTTTTGCGTCCGCCGGTACGTGCACGCTGCCCCTTTGTACCGCGACCTGCTGTGGTTCCGCGACCGGAAGCGTTACCGCGACCAAGACGAAATGTTTTCGTACGAGAACCTGCGGCAGGTTTGATTGTGTGGAGAGTAAGTGACATACGTTAGACGGTCGTTGCAGACGATTCAGAAGCTTTTGCAGGTGCGTCACCAACCTTTTTTGCTGGTGCCTTCAACATGCGCAATGCCTTCATCGTTGCTTTGACGTTGTTAATTTTATTGCTTGATCCAAGAATTTTTGAAACGACGTTTGGAACGCCGGCCAATTCGAGCACAACACGTACGGCACCACCAGCCTTCACTCCAGACCCCTTTGGTGCTGGTTTGATCAAAACCTGTGCTGCGGCAAAATTTGCGAGTGCTTGATGTGGAATGGTCTCATTCACCAATGGAACGGTGATGAGTGCTTTTCGAGCCTTTGTCGTTGCTTTTGCGGTTGCAGCTGCAACATCAACGCCCTTACCCAAGCCAAATCCGACTCGGCCCTTGCGGTTACCGATGACGGACAAGACGCGGAAGCGCATGCGCTTACCACCCTTGGTCACACGCGTCACGCGAGCGACTTCGACGTTCTTTTCTTCGTAATCTGATTCGACAGCCTGCTCTCCGTGTCGAGGTCCACCCGGGCGATTGCCGCCAGGTCGCTGACCGCCACGTCCAGGAGCGCCACCGCGTTGGCCACCACCGGCGCCACCACGAGCAAATCCGAACCGTTGGCCACCTCGCTGTTGACCCGCTGAAGACGGACTACGCGCTGGAGCTGCTGCAGAAGCAGCAGGGGCTGGGACAGCCGCTGCAGATTCAGCCGCTGGCTGAACCACTGGCTCCACTGCTGGCTCTGGTTGTTGTGTATCGTTCATCATAATAGTCAACATTAAAAGACAAGACCTCCGGCGCGCGCGCCATCAGCCAGGGCTTTGACTCGACCGTGATATTGCTTATCGCGGCGATCAAACACGACGTGCGTAATTTTTTTCGCGATTGCGCGTTCTGCCAAAATCTTTCCAACGGCTTCAGCGACTTCTACTTTTTTCATTTTCTCACCCTTCACGTCAGCATCAGAAGCGGCGACGAGCGTCTTCCCCACCGTATCATCGATGAGCTGGGCGTACATATGTGAAAGCGAGCGGCGCACGCTTAAGCGAGGGCGCTCTGTCGTGCCTTCAACTTTGGATCGAACGCGAGCAATGCGGCGTGCGCGGCGATCAGTTTTGAGTGTTGCTTTATTCATATGTGTACGTTATGCGCCCTTTGTGGCTGCCTTACCAGCCTTGCGTTTAATCACTTCTGTGGTGTATTTGATTCCCTTGCCCTTGTACGGTTCTGGTGGCTTCACGCGACGAATTTGCGCAGCAATTTCACCGACCATCCGCTTGTCACAACCGGACAATGTCAACACCTGCTTTTCTACCTTTGCTTCAATCCCCTTTGGGAGCTTAAATTCAACCGGGTGAGAAAAACCAACTTCAAATTTCAATGTATCAGGCGAGACTAACGCGAGCTTAAAACCAACGCCGATAAATTCGAGCGATTTTTCAAATGGCTTTTGAACACCGTCAACCATGTTTGAAATCAATTGGCGTGTCAAACCCCAAATTGCGCGTTCACCTGGATTTTCCGGATGTTTCACCGTGACCTCCAATGATCGTGGCTCCGCTTGCTCTGTCACCTTCACGACAGAATTCAAATCGATTGACAACGAACCTTTTGGTCCGCGTACGTCAACGCTTCCATCTTTCAGTGTGGCTTCAACTCCAGCAGGGAGGATAATAGGTTTCTTTCCGATACGTGACATATTAGTAGACTTCGCACATTATCTCGCCGCCCAATTTGCGCTTGCGAGCTTCCTTGTTGGTCATGATGCCAGCGGATGTTGAGATGATCGCAATACCGATGTCCGACAACACGCGTGGCAATTCGTTTGATTTGCGGTACACGCGCAAACCCGGCTTGGAGATGCGTTTGATGTTGCGAATCGCAGGCTCTTTTCCATCGTACTTGAGGTTCAAGCTCAAGATGCGTTTCGTTCCCTCACGATGTTCGGAAACATTCGTGATGAACCCTTCGCGTTCCAAAATTTTTGCCACCACAACTTTCAGTTGCGAGGATGGCAATTCAACTGTCTCATGACAGGCGGCCTGCGCATTGCGGAGGCGGGTGATGAAGTCACTCAGTGGGTCAGTATTCATACAATTTTACCAGCTAGATTTGGTTACGCCTGGCAACTCGCCACGATTCGCCAATTCGCGGAAACAGATGCGGCAGAGATCGAAGTCGCGCATAAAGCCATGACGACGACCGCAACGCCAACAGCGGCGAACCGTTCGGGTCATGAACTTCGGGGTGCGAGCTGATTTTGCTTTTTGAGCTTTTGTGGCCATAGATACTAGTCTTTAAATGGGAAACCAAGCGCCCGGAATAAAGCTTCGCCTCGAACACGGTCTTTTGCCGTCGTTGAGACCGTCACTTCAAGTCCGTGGACACGCTCGACCTCATCCGGACGCATTTCAGGAAATGAAACGAATTCGCGGAAGCCAAGAGAAATGTTTCCCGTCGCGTCGATGTGCGACTTTGAGATACCGCGGAAATCGCGGATGCGAGGGAATGTCACGTTCAAGAACTTATCGAGGAAGTGCCACATTCGGTCACCTCGCAAGGTCACGCGCATACCAACGACCATTCCTTGTCGAATTTTGAAGTTTGAAATGGACTGCTTTGCCTTTGTGCGCAATGGCTTTTGTCCGGTAATACGCATAAGCGTATTTTCCGCGACATCCAAAAACTTGGCGTCTTTCAAACCGTGCGATAACCCGATCGACAATGTGACGGATTTAACGTGCGGTAAAGACATCGGATTTGTTTCTCCGAGTGTTTTGGCCAATGCTGGCAAAATTTCTGTATTGTATCGTTCTTTCAGTGTCATACAAGGTTAGGCTTTTGGCCGATCATCGTGACGAAGGGTTTTTCCATCCGCGCCTACGAGCTGCAGGTTTGAGATATGCAGAGGCATGAAAAATTCCACAACCTGACCAGGCTGACCAGATTGGCGTGAACGCAAGTGACGCTTTGATGGGTTGACTCCCTCAACCACCGCGCGTTGAAGACGTGGGAAGACCTGTAAGATTTTTCCACTCTTGCCCTTGTCTTTTCCGGTTGTGACTTTGACCATGTCACCGGTTTTCAATAGAGTTGTTTTCATACCGTTTAGACGACCTCCGGGGCTAATGAGATAATTTTCGCATA
>CAZNPI010000065.1:0-4622 GCA_964575015.1 uncultured Gammaproteobacteria bacterium | reverse complement strand
GTCGTTGATGCCGAGCCCTCCTGAAGCAAATCGGTACGGTCTTCATTTCATCGCACCTTGATCCTTTTTCCCCGTCCGGCGTGTTGCCGTGGCGGGGTCTTGTATTTTTATGGGGAATTTGGTATGTTTCCTCCGCTCAACTGAGCATTTATCCATCTCTCATCTGGATCATACAAGGTCAGCGGTCGCCTCTCCGGCATTGTCGGAGCCCGAGGATCGATTCAGAGAGGTTATAAGGCGATATACATACTATGAGCGTAAAAGCTCCATCATTGGTCGAGTTGCTCCAAGCAGGAGTCCATTTTGGCCATCAGACAGCAAAGTGGCATCCGAAAATGAAGAAGTATATTTTCGGTGAACGAAACGGTGTCCATATTTTGAATCTTGAAGAAACGCAAATTGCGCTTGAAAAGGCGATGGGTTTTGCCCGTTCCATTGCAAGTCGCGGTGGCGTCGTGCTGTTTGTTGGTACGAAAAAGCAGGCAGCTGCAGCCGTTGAACGCGATGCGAAGTTGTGCGGCATGCCATACGTGAATAAGCGTTGGCTCGGTGGAACATTAACGAACTACTCAGCCATGGCAACGATGTTGCGCAAGTTTAAAGACTTGAAACGTCGCCATGAAAAGGGTGAGCTCGGAAAATATACGAAATTTGAACAGGTGAAGTTTGGACGTGAAATTGAAAAGTTGGAAGACAAGGTTGGTGGTATTCAGGACCTTGCTCGTATTCCAGAAGCTATTTTTATCTTAGACATCCGCAAGGACAACACTGCGATGGATGAAGCGTTGAAGCGCAGCGTCCCGATCATTGCCGTGTGTGATTCTAACGTTGACCCATCTGATGTTGACTACGCGATTCCAGCAAATGATGATGGTGTGAAGTCCATTGAATTGATCTCTAGCCTCATTGCTCAGGCTTGTGCAGAGGGTCATGCAGAATGGGAGGCAGCTCGTGCTCGTTTAGGTGGCGCATTGGTCCAACAAGCTCCAGCAAAGAAATAAATAACATAGCGTTTAACATCGAACCTAGAAAACAAAATATGATTGATGCCAAGATCGTCATGGAACTACGCAATCGCACCGGAGCGGGGATTGTTGATTGTAAGCAGGCCTTGGAGGAAGCGCAGGGTGATATGGAAAAGGCCATTGAAGTGTTGAAGAAGAAGGGGACGCTGAAGGCTGCAAAGAAAACGGCAGAACGAAATACAGCCGAAGGTGTCATGGCGAGCTATATTCACCACACAAAGAAATTAGCTGTGTTGGTTGAGGTGCAGTGTGAAACCGATTTCGTTGCACGTAACGAAGAATTTCAAGCTTTTGCCAACGACATCGCTATGCAGATTGCGGCCATGAATCCAGAGTATGTTTCTCCAGAAACGATTCCAGCCGAGATTGCTGCGAAGCAACGCGCAGCGTTTACTGAGGAAATGGCCGGTGATTCAAAGCCGGAAGAGATCAAGGCGAAGATCATTGAGGGTAAGATGCAGAAATGGTATTCGGATGTTTGTCTGACAAAACAGGACTTCTTCAAGGATGAGGATAAAACCATTGAAGAGCTGTTGAATGAAAAGATTGCGAAAATTGGTGAAAAAATCGTGATCGCACGCTTTACTCGTTATGAAATGGTTGCGGCACCAACGTGCTAATATCGTTTGATAGATACAAAAAAACCTAGGAATTCCTAGGTTTTTTTGTTGGTAGCCTCTAGGGGAGTCGAACCCCTGTTAATGGCTTGAAAAGCCACTGTCCTAACCGTTAGACGAAGAGGCCACGTATAAATCGCATGGGATGCGATCACGTGGCAGGGCCGATTCGGATGAGTTCGGGGTTCTCCACGTGGGGGCGAGGATATCTAATTTGCGGGATCTTGTCAAAATTTCCGGTTTCTGCTATCTTTTCCCCACAGTGCTCCGGATCAGGGCGGTCGTCAGCCGTCTGTGGTCCACGATAACTTATCTCATCTATTTCATGTTAACTATCCGTTTAAGCCGCGTTGGAAAGAAAAAGCAGCCGTCATACCGTTTGATCGTATCAGAAAAGGCTCGTGATCCTTGGGGGAAATTCCTCGAAAATCTCGGAACCTACAACCCACGAACAAACCCATCAACCAGCGTGTTCAATGTTGAACGTATCAACTACTGGATAAGCAAGGGTGCACAGACTTCAGACACTGTTCGAAACCTCTTGATTGATCAAAAGATCATTGAAGGAGAAAAAGTTCGAAAGGTGAAGATTAGTACGCGACGCAAGGCGAAGATCGCCAAGAAGCAAGCCTCGGCATAATGCCGAGGTTTTCTTTATACCGCGCGTGATCATTGAGTAGGATGGTGGCTTGACAATGACGTCTTTTTTTGATACTGAACAGATGCCGTTGATTTCAAAAATCAGACCCTCAAGGAGGTTCGCCATGCCGTCCAAGGAATTGTTCTTGGAGATGCCTACGTCGTGCGGATTGGTGCGCGGTTCTGCTGATGATTGGTTGACGTTTGAGGCGACCCTTTTGGACGCATCTGGGTCAATGCGCGAGTACCGTTCTGCGCCCCGTGATGCGTATGCTGCAGCAATTGCGAGCTATCGTGAAAGTTCACGTGGAGATCGGATCGTAGTTTCGCTGGATACGTTCAACAACACATCACGTTCTCTGATCTCGCCTTGTCTTGCTTCCTTGGCACATGTGCCAGAGGTGATTCGGACGGATGGGAACACGTTGCTGTTTCAAACCGTCCTGAAGAAGCTGGAAGACTGGCTTCCGGCATATCATCGAGCTGTCGAAGCGGGGAATCACGCGAATGTGAAGATCGTGGTGTATACGGATGGCAGAGATAACCTCTCAACCGATCTGGACTGGCAAATGCTTCAGCAACGGGCAGCCGAGGCTCGTCAGGCTGAATGGGGCCTCTATGTGAATGCCTTTGGTCTTGATGCAGCCGTGATCGCTCGAAGTATGGGGTTCCCGGATGACCCGGAGCACGCCGTGACCATGTCTGCTACGGTGGAGTCGATTCATTCGGCAGCCTCCCGTGCCGCCTCGCATACGAGAGAGTTCTCGGTGACCAGGCCGAGCACCATGAATTACATGGAGGATGACCTCAAAAAGCCGCCTCGTACGTAGGGAGCTGCCCGACCTCAATCTGTGGGTCGGGTTTTCATATTGCTTGTCTTTCTTTGTGGATAATGCTACATTTTCAGCCGAGTAAAACGGCCAATCCGTTGACTCACTGATATTCTTTACATCGCCGATATGGCAGAAACGTATACAGACCAGAATTTTATTGAGTTCGTCGTAAAGTCGATCGTCAACCACCCGGAAGACGTGAAGGCCGAGCGCACAGTGGATGAACGAGGTGTATTAATCACATTGTATGTGAATCAGGATGATATGGGGTACGTGATTGGCCGACAGGGTCAAACGGCGCGTGCATTACGTATCTTGTTGAAGATTGTCGGAGCAAAGGAAAATGCTCGTGTGAATTTGAAAATTTTCGAGCCTGAAGAGATGCGCCGTGAACACCAGGAGCGCCGCGGAGCAGAGGTTTCAGCAGCACCTGCAATGGGTGTGGCGATGCCTGCAAGCCGAACGCATGGTGACGCTGGATTGGTCACTGATGCAGACCTTGAAGATCTTGGGATCTAATAGCTACTGAGAAAAAGAAACCCGCCTTCCTCAAGAGGCGGGTTTCACTTTCTTCCTCATGGTTAATGGAATACGATAGGTATTGAATGATATGAAACAGAAAAAACTTCGCGTCGATCTATTGACGCTATTTCCGGAAGCATGCGAACCGTATCTTGCAGCTTCGATTCTTGGACGTGCGCAACAGGCGCGTCTTCTTGAGGTGCATGTCCATCAATTACGAAATTGGACACATGATGCACGAAAGACCGTTGATGATACGCCGTTTGGTGGAGGTCCGGGTATGGTGATGAAGGTCCAGCCGTTTCATGAGGCACTCGTTGCGCTTCGTGTTCGAACAAAAAAAGGAGAGAAGACAAAAACATCCGGAAAGACACGGGTAATTGTGACGAGTGCAAAGGGAAAATTATTTACACAACAGGATGCACAGCGGCTTGCAACATATGATCGTCTCGTTTTTGTATGTGGACGATATGAGGGTATTGATGAACGTGTTGCAGAACATCTTGCAGACGAAGAGATGTCGATTGGTCCGTATGTACTGACCGGTGGTGAGCTTGCGGCTCTCGTCATGACCGATGCTGTCGCGCGTCTTCGCCCGGGTGTTCTTGGTGCAGCAGATTCTTTGACGATGGAATCTTGGAGTGATGGTGCTACGCGTGAGTATCCTCAATACACGCGACCGGAACAGTATCTTGGTTGGAGTGTTCCAAGTGTTTTGCTTGAAGGGAATCATAAAAAAATTGATGAATGGAGAAAGGGAAAAAGTGTGTAGTAAAAAAATAGTATTTCATGATGAGATGGTGTGATATACTTACATCACATTAATCTCCAGTCCTTTTTCCTATGCCTCCTCGCACCTCTGCTCCTCGTCGTCGTTCAACATCACCTGCAACTTCTCAGCAAGCACCAGCCGTTTTGAGTCATGATACTCGGAAGGCTATTGCGTATCACGGATCATCAATCACGATTTTATGGGTTCTGATGGT
>CAZNPI010000064.1:983-4783 GCA_964575015.1 uncultured Gammaproteobacteria bacterium | reverse complement strand
ATCTTCTTTCTTGACTGATGAGCCAGCTGTGCCAACAAAGAAGATGTTGCGCAACCTTTTTAACCCGGATAACCCGGCTCGCCTTGCGCAACATCTTCTTTGTTGGCACAGCTGGCTCATCAGTCAAGATAATGCTGATGTGCGTAGAACGCTTGCGAATCGGCGCTGCTCGGCCCATGGCACGAGGACGTGAACGTTTCAACGTCACACCAGCGTCGGCGACGATCGATTTGATGCGCAAAGAGGCACGGTCCAGTTTAAAGTTATGCTCTGCGTTCGCGATTGCAGATTGCAACAACTTCAACACAGGGCGTGAAGCTTCCTTTTGGATAAACTGCAAACGCGTTTCCGCATCGGCAACGTTTAATCCACGGACAGCATCAACAACCAACCGAACTTTTCGTGGGGCCATGCGTAATTGTCGGAGATAAGCTTTGACTTCCATAGATGAAAATTATTTCTTCTTCGGAGCAGCTGCAGGGGCTGCTGCCGGAGTGCCTGATTCGATCGTCTTCTGCATCTTGCCGCCGTGACGAACGAACTTGCGTGTTGGGGAAAATTCGCCCAACTTGTGACCGACCATGTTCTCGACGACGAACACAGGGACATGAATCTTGCCGTTATGCACGCCGAAGGTAAATCCAACCATCGCCGGTGTAATAACGGAAGTTCGTGACCAAGTCTTGATAACCACTTTATCGCCAGCGTTGATCTTGGACATTTTGACCAAGAGCTTCGGTTCGGTAAATGGGCCTTTTTTGAGGGATCGTGACATATCAATTATTTCTTCTTGTTACGACGGCGCTCCAAGATCAAGCGGTCGGAGGAAAGATTCTTTCTGCGTGTCTTGACGCCCATGGCATGCTTACCCCACTTTGTCTTGGCATATTTCATACCAATTGGGTGCTTACCTTCACCACCACCATGTGGGTGATCAACCGGGTTCATGACCTTACCGCGAACGGTTGGCTTGATACCGCGATGACGCATGCGTCCGGCTTTACCGTAGCGCACCAAGTGATAATCTGGATTTGACACCATACCGATGGAAGCCATGCTTTCCTTCGGAACGTTACGCGTCTCACCGGATGGCAAACGCAATGTCGCGTATTTTCCTTCAACGGCCATGATCTGAATCACTGCACCGGCTCCACGACCAAGCTGTGCGCCTTTTCCTGGAACAAGTTCCACGGCATGCACCATTGTACCAACCGGGATCTTATCGATCGGCAATCGGTTTCCAATCTGGATATCTGCACCGGTCTTTGAAGAGACGATAACATCGCCAACCTTCAACCCATTTGGTGTGAGGACATAGCGCTTCTCACCATCGTTGTAGATGACGAGCGAAATACGAGCACCGCGAATCGGATCGTATTCAATAGAATCTACGCGAGCTGGAATATCAAATTTATCGCGTAAAAAATCAACGGTACGAACAAATTGCTTCGCTCCTCCGCCTTGGTGGCGAACCGTAATCTTTCCATTCGTGCGACCAGCAAACGCTTTGCGCGTTGTGATCAATGACTTCTCTGGCTCACTTCGTGTGATGTCAGAAAAATCCTGCACCGAGGAATTTCGGCGGCCCTTTGTGACTGGTCGGTATTGTTTAATTGGCATAAGTTTTAGACGCCTTTATACAGCTCAATTTTTTCACCGGCCTTCACGCTGACCATCGCCTTCTTCCAGCGATTGCGAACGCCGCTTGTACGACCACGTCGGACAACTTTTCCGATGCCGCGATTCGTACGAACGCCAGTAACATGAACCTTGTATGATGCTTCAACAGCCTTGCGGATTTCAACCTTGTTGGCCTTAACCGGCACGTTGAAAACGTACACACCCTTTGATGCCAAGATCGCAGCCTTTTCGCTCACACGAGGTGATTCGAGAAGAATGGCCAATGGCGTTGATGTTCCAGGCGCGACAACCATTGTCGTTCCTTCGACTGTTTCTTCAGCCTTCGTAGCACCTGCCTCTTTCGCGGCAGCTACCTTTGGCTGTGATTTTGTGATTCGTTGAAAAATTCCCATAGTGGTTAGGCGCTACGATATAACGTTTCAAAAGCTGGAATACTTTCTTTCCAGAAAATGACCGTTTGGTAGTTGATAACATCCTGCAAGTTCATGCTGTTCACGGTCACCAACTTGATGTTCTGTAAGTTTCGAACCATTCGCAATAATTCCGGCGCAGACTTTGGAATAACGACCAATGCCTTTCGCGTAACTGGAAGTGCGCTGAACAGTGCAACAGCGTGCTTCGTCTTGATAGCTTCAGGAACAAAGTTCTCAAGAACGATGAGACGGTCTGCAGCAACCTTATCGGACAATGCCATGAAGAACGCCTTCTGTTTTGCCTTGTGGTTCACTTTGACAGAGAAATTACGTTCGCCACGTGGACCAAAGACAATACCTCCACCGACCCATTGTGGTGAACGGATTGAACCCTGACGTGCACGACCGGTTCCCTTTTGCTTCCAAGGCTTCTTACCACCTCCATGCACCTCACCTTTTGTCTTGGTGTTTGCAATGGATTTGCGGGCGTTTGCTTGTTGTGCAATGACAACTTCGTGGATCAAACCTGGATTCACTTTAACGCCAAAATGCTTCTCGTTTAATTCGAGATCGCCGGTAACTTTTCCTTGTTGATTGTAGACTTTAACGGTAGCCATATAAATTAATTGCAACGAATTTCAAGAATCGCATTTCGCGCTCCCGGGACAGCTCCCTTTAATGCAATGATTCCGTTTTCGCGCAATTCAACGACCTGCAAATTCTTCACCGTAATTCGCTCGTCGCCCATGTGACCGGCCATGCGCTTGCCCTTCAAGACATGCTGCACACCACCAGCACCAATGGAACCCGGCATACGCAACTGGTCCTTATGACCGTGTGATGCTGGATGACCATGGAATCCATGGCGCTTCACCACACCTTGGAACCCTTTTCCTTTTGAAACACCACAAACGTCCACCTTGTCACCAACTTGGAACACGCCAGCTTCGATCGCGTCACCACGCTTGAATGCGGATGGGTCTTCGATACGGAATTCGCGTAAAATGCTCAGCTTCGGTAAATCCTTCAAGTGACCCTCTTCTGGCTTTGCCAACTTCTTTGCTGGCAAGAAACCAACCTGCACAGCGGCATAACCCGCATCTGCAGCTTCTTTGATCTGCGTAACAACACAAGGACCTGCTTGAACAAGCGTAACTGGAACAACCGTCCCATCTGGACGGAAGACCTGTGACATTTCAATTTTTTTCGCAAGAATGAATTTCATAGGTATGGAACATGCGCCAAGGGCGTAGAGGTTACAGTTTCGAACAATTAAGATGACAAAAGACCAGAAGCAATATCCACGCGCCAGATTGACGCATGCACACACTTCTGGCCTCTCTGCGAACGAAAGGCACACTAGATTGTAGAACCTACCCAGCACTCAATTACACGTCATGGAGGTTATGCCATAGTCTCACATCGCGGTGAGGGGTACTCCGACGAATCGGAGAGCAACTTACTCCTTGGGAATTGAACAGTGGGGTGCAAACACTTCGTCGAAGCGCTCCGTTCTAGATCCAAGCGATTGGATGGAGGACGGAGCGCTCCGACGCTCCTTTTTACATTTTGATTTCAACGTCTACACCGGCTGGAAGATTGAGGGATGTGAGTGATTCAATCGTCTTTGCATTCGGATCGAGGATATCCACGATTCGTTTGTGAATGCGCATTTCGAACTGTTCGCGCGCATTCTTGTGAACAAAGGTTGATCGATTCACTGTCCACTTCTTTTTTTCCGTCGGG
>CAZNPI010000064.1:0-973 GCA_964575015.1 uncultured Gammaproteobacteria bacterium | reverse complement strand
GCGGGACCGGACCAACAACACGTGCGCCCGTTCGTTCTGCCGTATCGATGATTGTACGAGTCGCTTGATCAATAATCTTATGATCAAATGCGCGGATTTTGATGCGGATGCGGGAGGCCGTCTCCTTTGTCACCGCTTTTTTTGTTGCTGTCTCGGTCATGTCCTTGAGGTTATTTGATGATCTTCGTGACAACACCTGCACCTACTGTTTTGCCACCTTCGCGGATTGCGAAGCGCATCTTTTCTTCAATAGCTACCGGGCTGATCAACGTGACTTTCATTCCGTTCACCGTATCACCAGGTTGAACCATGGCAACGCCTTCTGGCAAAGTCACTTCACCTGTCACATCTGTTGTTCGGATGTAGAACTGTGGCTTGTAACCTGCAACGTATGGCTTGTGGCGTCCGCCTTCTTCCTTTGTTAAGGAGTAGACTTCTGCTGAGAATTCGGTGTGAGGCGTGATTGAACCCGGCTTACACAACACCATACCGCGTTCGACGTCATCCTTCTTGATACCGCGAAGCAAGAGACCGGCGTTGTCACCAGCGCGACCTTCATCCAAGTTTTTGTTAAACATTTCAATGCCTGTCACGACCGTCTTGCGTGTTTCGCCAAGACCGACCATTTCAACTTCTTCGTTGAGCTTGATCATACCGCGTTCGATACGACCAGTGACCACGGTTCCACGACCTTCAATGGAGAACACGTCTTCGATTGGCATGAGGAACGGCTTTTCTGTTTCGCGAACTGGCTCTGGGATGAATTCATCCAATTGCTTGACCAAGTCCAAAACTGGCTTGGAAGCGGCTTCGTCCATCGGATTCTGAAGAGCTTTCAAAGCTGAACCACGGATAATTGGGGTGGTTTCACCTGGATATTCGTACTTTGTCAAAAGGTCTCGGATTTCTTGTTCAACGAGGTCAACCAACTCTGGATCCTCGACCATGTCTACCTTGTTCAAAAAGACAACGA
>CAZNPI010000063.1:3911-4893 GCA_964575015.1 uncultured Gammaproteobacteria bacterium | reverse complement strand
GGATCCAACGGATGAAGAAGAGTATGTGACAGACCTGTTGTTGTATGCGAACTGTAAGCCGGGGGTGTGGCAAATGGCCGTTCCTCAGGGTCAGTTGAATGATAGTGGATGCAATCAGATCATGATCACTGCTGCACGAAGTGCGAATGGTGATTTTTATGAAGTCGGAGCTTCATTTGAGTGGGGTGTTGCATATCCTGCACAGGTTATTCTGTCAGATCCGTGGAATATGAAGCACGGCGTTGCGACGTTGTTGGCAACGACGGATCTGTTTTCGACGATCGATCAGGAAGAGCCGATGACAAGTGTTGTTGGCTGTGTCAAAAATCAGTGCGCTGTTCCTCCTCAGCCGGATTGCGCAGATATGTTGTGTGCCATGGTTGAGGTAACCTCTGTCATCAATGTTGAGGGTGAGTGGTCATTGGAAGGAACGATGATCGGTCCTGGAACTATTGTTCGGTTGATCCAGTCGGGTCGCGATATCTCGGACGTTTCTTCAAGTATCAGCCACGGGCGTGTTTCAAATGCTCATTTGGATTTCACGATCGGTGATTACGGATATCACGGAACTCTGGCTGAAAATCACGTTTCTCTTTCTGGGGATGTGAAGGATCTGTTGACGGATACGATCATTGGATCGTGGACAGGTTCTCGCAATCCCTAGAGTTTGTACGCCCCAGTTTCTCAACTGGGGCGATTTTCTTTTGTTCTGATACAAGGACAGTTGACATCTCATCAAATTACTGGCAGCGGTATAGATATGTCTGCAACGATTCTTACATCATCGATTATTGGTTTAGATGCGCATCCTGTGGAAGTCGAGGCTGATATTTCTCCGGGTCTGGGTGCATTTTTAATTGTTGGATTACCTGATGCCGCCATCCAAGAGGCCAGAGAGCGTGTGAAGAGTGCGATGAAACATGCTGATGCAGCGTTTCCTCGCACGAAAGTAACTATTAATTTAGCTCCTGCAGATTTACGA
>CAZNPI010000063.1:0-3901 GCA_964575015.1 uncultured Gammaproteobacteria bacterium | reverse complement strand
CGGTTGCGTTCGTGCCGATGATATGCACGCCCAAAAGTTTGCGCGTCTTCTTGTTGGTGAGCTTGCATTAGATGGTCGTTTGCGTCCGGTGTCTGGTGTGTTGTCATCCGCATTGCTTGCCGCAAAACTTGGTGTAGATGAACTGATCGTTCCTATGGAAAATGGTGATGAGGCAGCACTTGTTCCAAAACTCATCGTTCGTCCAGCACGCAATCTGAAAGAGGTATTAGATCATGTGTGTGGTTCTGTACTATTACCGCCCTTACCTCATCGTCAAATTTCATTTGATGTTGTGACAAGTTGCTTTGCTGATATGTCAGCCATTCGAGGGCAGGAATCGGCAAAGCGTGCGCTTGAGATTGCGGCTGCAGGTGGTCACAACATTTTACTGACCGGTCCTCCAGGTTCTGGGAAAACATTATTGGCTCGTGCATTTGCCGGAATCTTACCGCGTCTTTCCATTGAAGAATCGCTTGATATTACACGCATTCATTCTGTTGCAGGAACGCTGCCTCCTGCTGGGTATGTCACAGAACGAAGTTTTCGTTCACCGCATCACACGGCTTCTGGTGTTGCGCTGGTAGGCGGTGGATCCATTCCGCGGCCCGGTGAGGTTTCGCTCGCGCATCGTGGAGTGTTGTTTTTGGATGAGTTTCCTGAGTTTGCTCGGAATGTATTGGAGAACTTACGGCAGCCATTAGAAGATGGATACGTGACTGTTTCGCGAATGCAGGGGACCATTTCATTTCCTGCAAGATTTTTACTTGTAGCTGCAATGAATCCGTGTCCATGTGGATACGCGACCGATGCAGAACGCGCATGTTCGTGTACTGCGTTGCAGCGAGAGAGATATGAGAAGCGGTTATCCGGTCCGTTACTGGATCGTATTGATCTGGTGATTGATGTACCTCGGGTACCAACGCAAAAGCTGATGGAGCTCTCAGCCGGAGAATCATCGGTGGAAATTCGACAGCGCATCCAAAGCGCCCGTGACCGTCAGGCGGTTCGGTATCGAGAGCTACATATTCTGACAAATGCAGAATTAACGAGTGATCAGGTTCGAAGACGTATTCTGCTCACAGATGGAGCGAGGTGTTTGCTTCAGCAGGCAGTTGACCGTTTTCGGTTGTCTGCTCGAGCGTATTTTCGGGTTCTGCGTGTGGCACGAACCATCGGAGATTTGAGTGACGTTGAGGAGCTGACAGAGGTACAGGTGGCCGAGGCAATTCAGTACCGTCAATGCCTTGAAAATAGGCTATAATTAGCCAAATACAGTAGTTTGACCATTGACAAAATAGGGTAAAAATGATACTCTTTTCAGGCTCAATTAGGGTCTCTTAAACATCAAGGAATTTCCTTGATTGCCAAGTCACACTATTTCTACTCAACTTAAAACATTCGCTACCAAGTTTGCGATCGCGCTGTTCCGCGCGGTTCGTTCACTGAAGCGCGGCGCCCAGTCGGCGTTAGTGTTTTTTGGTAAGCTGTTGGGACCGGTCGGACGGTTGATGGTTCGTTTGATTATCCTGCCTATCTATCGATTAGGCGTGATGCTCAAGTTACGCATTCACCGATTAGCCTTGCCGACGCGCGGTATCGTATTGTTCGTTATTACGAATCGGTATCTGCTCCATATCGCTATTGCTGCGATTGCTGTTTTGACCGTTGCAGTGAATATTCAAACAAAACAGGTACACGCTCAAGACGTTGGTCAGAAGAGTGTGTTGTTTGCGATGGCAACGGATCAGGCAAATGATATTGTTGAAGAGACGGTTCGTCCGGAGGTCGTTGTTCAGAACTCAAGCTATCTAGGATCAGCAACGGTGATCGGTGTTCCGCATATTGATTTTGATTATGATACGTCTGATCAAGTTGATCAGACGACAAGCCAGGCTAAGCCGGGAACCATTGCTCCGCAGCCTACGGAAAACGTGCCTCAGACAAGTATTTCGCAACGCGTACGCACGGAAAATTACACGGTTCAGGACGGAGATACGATTAGTACGATTGCGCATCGATTTAGCGTAAATATCGGAACAATTTTGTGGAATAATAATTTAACAGATCGCCAGTATATTCGACCGGGTGATGTCTTAAAGATCCCGGCTGCTTCTGGAATTTTGGTAACAGTAAAGAAGGGCGATACGTTGAGTCGTCTCGCGGTTAAATATGATGGTGATGCTGCGGAAATCGCAAAGGCAAATCAATTATCAGCTGATGGTGCGTTAACGGTTGGATCAGAATTATTGATTCCGGGTGGTCAGCCGCCTGCTCTTGTCCAGGTTCGAACACAGGTTGTTGCAAATGAGACGCCGGTTAAACGACCTATTGTTTCAGATAGTGGTGATGCTAGTGAATCAGAACCGGTCGTCCCTCCTTCATCAATTCCAAAACCACCAAAGGCAGATGTTTCAGGTGTTGCTTCAACGCATCTTGCTTGGCCAACGTCCGGCCACGTCATTACGCAGTATTACGGATGGAAACACACGGGTATTGATATTGATGGTGATTATTCATCTCCACTATATGCGGCAGCTGATGGTGTTGTTGAGAAGGCTGGTTGGAACACCGGTGGGTATGGACTTATGATTTTGATTGATCATCCAAACGGCATGAAGACGCGGTATGGTCACGCATCAAAGATGTTTGTAAAGGCTGGTGAAACAGTTAAAAAAGGTGATGTTATCGCCATGATGGGTACAACCGGTCGCTCAACTGGAACACATTTGCATTTTGAAGTGTACGTGAATGGTGTTCGTACAAATCCGTTAGGGTATATCCGATAGGCGGGTCTTCCATTTTTCCATTGACAGTCGGTTCGAGCCACGTTACCCTCCGAGCACATTATGACTCCTCCGATTATTACCAAATTGCCAAAATCGCAAGTTGAGTTGAAGTTTACCGTGACCCCAGAAGAAGCAAAGCCGTATCTCGAACAGGCTGTGGTTGAGATTTCAACCGCGCGTCCTATTCAGGGTTTTCGCCCAGGAAAGGCAAGTTATGAAGATGTGAAACGCGCCTATGGTGAGATGGCTATTTTAGAAGCATCACTCGAGCGCATCATTCGTGCCCGTTTTGTGAAAGCACTTTTGGATGAGCAGATTGAAAGCGTTGGTTCACCAGAAATTGCTGTTGAAACGTTAGTGCCTGGTCAGGATATCGTTTTTCGTACGACCGTGACTGTCATGCCAACCGTCACAGATCTCGCAGACTATTCAACATCATTAGTCACCCGTGCATCAAAGGTTGTGGGTGATACAGAAGTTGATCATGCAATTGAAGAGCTTCGAAAAATGCGTCGTAAAGAGGTCGCTGTAGACCGTGCGGCAACGAAGGAGGATATGGTTGTGATTGATTTAGAAATCAAGAAAGATCATGTTGTCGTTGAAGGAGGCGTGAGCCGTGATTACCGCGTCTTCTTAAATGAGGAGCAATACATTCCTGGATTTGCTGATAAGTTGGTTGGTATCAAGAAGGGGGATGTTCGAACATTTGAGCTCGAATTTCCAAAGGATCACTACAACAAAATGTTGGCAGGTTTTGTCGTTGAATTTGTTGCAACTGCAAAAGACGTTTTTGAATTACAGCTTCCTGAGGCGAATGAAGAATTTGCAACAGGTCTTGGTTTGGAATCTATTGAAAAGCTTCGTGAATTATTGCGTACAAATTTACAGGGCGAAGAAGATAAGCGATCGGATGAATCTGCTGAGATTCAGTTGTTGGAAAAACTTGTTGCCGGTTCCAAGTTTACAGAGATCCCTGATCTGTTGATGAACGAAGAAGTCCGACGCATGATTGCTGAGCTTCAGCATTCGATTGAAGAGCAAGGGATGAATTTGAACGATTATCTCGCAAGCATTAAAAAAACCATGGATGACTTGCAACTAGATTTTGTGAAGCG
>CAZNPI010000062.1:0-4915 GCA_964575015.1 uncultured Gammaproteobacteria bacterium | reverse complement strand
CGCTGAACCAGAAGCTAATACAGTCATGGCAGGATAGCTTTCCACATAATGCACGTAATTCGGCATTCGTGCTCCAGTAATCGCATTTCCTTCCGCCGGCGGGGCAACGCCAAAACCATCAAGAACAAGAAGAACAACGGGCTTAGGTCGTGCCATAGAATAGATACAGGATACTCAATGCGTACGAGATTGAAAATATTGACAAGAAAGCGAATATATGTTAGGTTTTTTCGTTCCCATTCGCATTCGCGCGCCTGGTGAACACGAACCTTTTGCAAGGAGAAGACTGATGCCCCACGATCGACACGACGCACCGACGACCGACGGCAGCCTCGAGGCAGACCTCGAGGAGAGCCTCCAGAACCTCGCGACTCAGGGCGGAACCCTGGTGGGACTCGGCGGCGAGCCCATGACCGGCAGCCGGCGGAGCCGCAAGCGGGTCATCATCCGCAAGGCGGAGGGCGCGAACCCCGACACCCGGCACACGGCCCCGGAGACCCCGGAGGCGAAAAGCGACTCGGCGGAAACGCCGGAGAAGCACGAGGAGCCGGTCGAGCCCGAGGCCCCCAAGGCCGACGGCAGCTCGACGGAGACCCCGGCGGTCGACCCCCCGCTCTCCCCCGTGGAGAGCGACCCGGCCTTCCAGGCCGTCGCAGCGGCCGTTCGCGATACCCCGCCGGCCGACCAGCCCGAGCCCGTCTCGAAGACGGTGATGGACGATGCGCCGCCGCAGGACCAGCTGCAGGCACTCCCCGACGCTGGGCCCAACGGACCCAAGCAGATCACGGGGCCCGGCGCGAACCCGCCCAAGCCCCCCACCGCGCCGACCACCCGGCCCACGACGACGGAGAACCCGACGGTCGTGCGTCGGACGCGCATCGTGGCCGCGGTGCTCCTCGCCGTGATCACCGCCCTGCTGTTCGGCCTCTGGGCCTACGGCAACGACGACGCGACGAACGCCGCTGCTCCGGTGCCCGTGCAGAAGGTCTACAACAAGGCCAACTGCCCGAACGCGGCGCGCGTCACGGCCCAGACCCTCGCCGTCTACACGGACGGCAAGCAGACGGACGTGAAGAACTACGTGCCCACGCAGAAGGACCAGATGGTCCTCGCGTGCAGCACGACCCCGCCACCGCCTGGCACGAAGAAGAACACCTTCGACGTCAGCGCCTGCGTCGTGTGCCCCAAGTAGGGCCAGACGCCTCAAAGCCCCCGCACCAGGTAACTGGTGACGGGGGCGTTTCATATTCTACGGTTTTTTTACGCCACTTCTTTTTGCGGAAGACGCGGAAACATTGGTTGTCCTAATGCAACCTTCGATCCCATCTCCAATACACCCCAATGCATTACCGCACTCCACGTTACAGAGTCACGAGATGCCGTTTGCCCCAATTGATCCAACAGAGCATCAGACGTTCCCGGCATAAAGGGACGAATCATCCATGCAATCAATCGAAGAGTTTCAAGACAGCGATACAATACTTCATCCAACTCCGTCTCCTTCCCCTCCTTCGCCAACGTCCATGGCTTTGTATCATCAATTAATTTATTGGCAGGATCAATCACCTCACTCCAGATGATCCCAAGCGCATGATCAAACGAAAGCGTTTCCATTGCAGATTGATATCGAGACCAAATGTCATCAATCGGAAGATACGAACCAACCTGTTGAGGCACAATTCCATTTCGATATTTCATCAACATGTTACTGACACGAAAAATCAAGTTCCCTAAATTATTTGCGAGATCTGAATCATATCGATCACGGAATCGCTGATCTGAATAATCACCGTCCCCATTAAACGGAATGTACCGAAGGAACAAATATCGCATTCCATCCAATCCAAACGTATCGAGCAAATCATGCGGCGCAATCACGTTCCCAATTGTTTTTGACATCTTCTGTCCATCAACATGAATCCAACCATGAACACCAACGCGTGACGGAAGATCAATACCAGCTGCCATCAACATGGCTGGCCACAAAATCGTGTGAAACCGGTTAATTTCTTTTCCAACAATATGCCAAGATGCAGGCCATCGCTCAAGGTATGCATCATCCGGAAAACCAAGAACCGTCAGATAATTGACCAGTGCATCAAACCATACATAGATCACTTGCGAAGCATCTCCTGGCACTGGAATACCCCACGTCAAAAATTTTGTTGAACGAGAAATACTCACATCCTCCAATCCGCTTGCGACCATCTGCTTCACCTCATTAAACTTTTCTTCCGGGTACACAAAGTCCGGTCGCTCGGCATATAGCGCATTCAATCGATCGCCAAACTTTGAAAGAAGAAAGAAATAATTTTCATCTTCAACGAATTCAGGAACCACGAGATGATCTGGGCATTTGCCATCCACTAAATCTTTTTCTGTTTTAAATGCCTCACACCCCACGCAATACTGACCACGATACACTCGCTTTTCAATAAACCCATTGTTCATGACACGCTCCCAAAACGCTTCAACCGCCCGATAGTGTCGCGGTTCTGTTGTGCGAATAAAATCCGTATTTGAAACGGAGAGGTCTTGCGCTAATGATCGATACTGCTCAGATACCTCATCCGTAAACGTTTGCGGATCTTTTCCTGCATCCGCTGCTTTCCGTGCAATCTTTTGACCGTGTTCATCCGTACCCGTCATGAAGGTTACACGCTGCCCCTTCAAGCGAGCATATCGAGCCATTGCATCACAAAACAATAATTCCAAACCAAAACCAATATGCGGCGATGCGTTCGCGTATACGATGGCTGTTGATACAACAAATGTCTTTTTTTGATCCATAACGCTGTTTTAGAAAATCCTATTTGGATTAAGAACTGGCTTTGGTGATGACGTTACTGGAACCGGTTCTGGTGTGACGGTGAACGCAAGCGAACCATATACCGTGACACCGGCATCTGTATAGGCACAAACTGCATTCGTGGTCCCACCGGTTCCAGTTACTGCATTGAAATAGGAGTTCATGACCAATCCGATCTTCTGATCCGTTGTACTCCAAGCACACTGATATGTCACCTCACTAGTCGTTCCATCTGAATAGGAAGCTGATGCTGACAATGGTGCCGTCTGGCCTGTCATCAGAGAAGTTGAACCAGACGTTCGTACAACAACTGATTTCGGGGTGCGAACAGCTTGCAACACATTGAGCGTAATCGTTTTCGTTTTCATTCCGGTCAGATCAGTATATGTTCCAATAATATTGATAGAACCCGCACTTCGCGGCACGAACTGATTTCCATTCAATTGCCCCTGCGTTCCTGCTGCCAGTTGAAATCCTGTCTTCGCAGTGACATCATCAACGCGACCATCAGCGCAGAGTACATATGCCGTAAGAGACACCTGATCTCCAACATGAATATTCTGATCCGGTTTTGCAAACAGATTCAATGCACGATACGCGCAAGAAACCATACCGCTATTGGTCGAAGTATTTACAGGTGCCCCAATCGTTGTTGTTGCAAATGCTGAAATCGTAACAGCATTGGGCATTGGAATCATTCCTTGTGTCGATGAAGTTGTTTGTTCAGATACTGCTGGGGCGGGAACCAAAGGTGCGGCTAAACGATCATCCATCGCAAGTGCTTTCTGTCTCAATAGCACAAGTTCACTTGGAGGAATATCTGTTCGTCCTTGCAGCGGTTCAAACCAATCTGAAACAGACTGAATCAACCCTTGGCGCTCAGACTCTGTTAACCCTCGGGCAAATCCAGCATCAATCGCATCGTCAACGGTGATCGCGTCAGAAAAAGGTCGGCCTGCAGGAGATAACAACTGCGCTCGAAATGACTGGAGGGTAGCAATCAATTCCGTCTGTAATGGCTGCCGTGAAATCGGACGGTTCAAAAACAAACCACGTTGCACATCAAGCGCAAGCGATACACGGCGATCTTCCGGAATAAGATCTATGACGCCTCGATGCGCCATCAATCGCGCTGCTTCGTTTGGATGAAGCGATGCCTCCGCAATATGACGACCGAGATACGAAGACCGTAATACCGAACGGCGATCTTCCGATGCAACGCTCAGATGAAGCTGCTCAGACCAATCAATCAATAACTGCGGTGCTCGAGGGATCCGTTGTCGAAATCGCTGTTCGATTTCCTGTTGAAGTTGCTCATCAAACAAATCATCTTTTCGCTTATTTTCAATTGACCAGGTATCTAATTCTGTCGCATCACGAAGATCTACTAAAGTACCAGTTGCGCTAAAGCTTCCGATGCGACCCTCACGAACAAAGATACCAGCATCACTTTGTACTGGCACAACGCGAACAACTGAATCTGTTACAGCAACTTCTGTTGTTGTGGCATGCGTCGCGACACCAAAGGCCGTTCCCCGAATGGTTGCAACGATTCCCCCACCCTCAACCTGCATAGCGCTCTGCACATCCAACAACTTCAACATCCGCGACCAAACACGACCACTAGATACCCGAAGTTTGATCAATAATCCAGTCGCAGGAATATCACGTTTCGGAACATCTTGAATCACGATCTGTGCATTCGAATCAATACGCGTAATACCACGATCTCCCCATCGAATCTCTGCCTTGCCATCAGCACCAGTTCGAATTGCATCACCCATTCGTACATCAACAGACTGATCTAATGGAATCCAATTCGCATCAGCTTCCCGTTTCCACTCTACCTTTCCTTGAACCGCATCTAATCGCATATATGGAACATCCTCCGATGCGATCGCACCAAGTGACCAAAACCATACGCTGAATACACAGACAACAACAGCTACACCGATACCTATACCGGCAATGTGCGATTTCTTCATAACGTTGTTTTTGCAATCTTTAAAATCATCTCTGCCTGAGCGTCCGTTGCGGGCGAAACAGATAATCGTGACTGAGACACAAGAGGCATCACCGAAAGCCCATGCGTATTTCGAATCTCAT
>CAZNPI010000061.1:861-5084 GCA_964575015.1 uncultured Gammaproteobacteria bacterium | reverse complement strand
TTTCATAGACATAGTGTAGCCGTTCTAAAATCGAACGTCGATACACGAAAGACTACGGCATCAGAAATGCCGTAACCGCACCCTCCGGGAGGGTCATCAGTTTATGCGTCGCTCCCGTCTTTGGATCAAAAATAACCAGATCAAATCCATCGCGAACAATCAACCGTTGATCCGGAAGCACGAGGAGAGGTCTTCGCTTTCCAATAGAAACATCCTGCCAAAATGATTCGCCTGTATCTAACGTAAACGCAAGCGGTTTCGTTCCGGTCAATCCAATCACCACGTGCGTGTCCTCATGATGCTCGACCGTATCATTGATGCCTGGATGGATACCAACGTGATGGACATCAGATGGACCGACCGGATTAGACTCAATACCCTCACCTTGAACAGCCGTGGTATACCAAAGCTCACCGGCTCGAGTTTGAAAAGACAGCACTGTTTCCGGAAGCGGCAACAAAGGTTGAGTCACCCCCTGCACAGAGAAACTATACAACCACGACGTGCTTGTCACGTGTCCAGTTAGCATCATTGTCGCATCATCAAACCATCCAAGAATGGATGCATCCTTAATAGGGGCTCCGCCAGGCTGTCGAAATACGAGATCCTTCGTCTTTGCCTTGCTCACGACCCGAATCACAGACGCGCCGTCAGCTTTTACAGAACCTGAAGAAGCAATCCACGTTCCGTGCGTAGACGAAAATTCGCCTCGCGTTCCAGAAGCTACCTGTCCGGGCATCTTAAACGAAACCCATTGACCATTCGAAACCTGTACCCCATCTCGAGGCCAGGTTGAGGATGGATGTGTATTCAAAAATTCATCAGCCGTCATTCGCTTTGTCACACCATTCAAATCCACCAGAGTGATTGCATTCTCATTGACGAGTGCAATCGTCGTGGTCGCTGTTTCTGCTGTAGTAGATACAACAGGTGCAAGTACAACTGGAATGCCGCTAGGAACGTCGGGCTGTAAAAAACGAAACGCGGCAAATGCCAATACCGCAACGAGGACAACCCGAATCAACCAGACGAGTGGATGCGTTGTTTTTGAATGTTCAAGGGACAACTTCTTCATACGAACGAAAAATCATGGTTCAAGTCGGTTGATGAGACGAGGGAACGGAATGGTTTCACGCACATGATGAATCCCGCAAATCCAGGTAACGATACGCTCCAATCCATAGCCAAACCCAGAATGTGGGACAGAGCCGTACCGGCGCAGATCAAGGTACCACTGAAACGCTTCCTCTGGCAGATGATGTTCACGGATCCGTTCAAGTAATGCCTCGTAATTATCCTCACGCTGTGATCCCCCAATAATTTCTCCGTATCCTTCCGGTGCCAATAGATCCGCATTTAACACACGCGTTGGATCACTTGGATCACGCTTCATATAAAACGCTTTCACAACGGTTGGATATTTTTCAACGAAAATCGGCTTCACATATAAATTCGTCAACGTTGTTTCATCATCTGCACCAAGATCATCCAAGTCACCAATGTCGCTCCCCAATTCACGCAATTTTGCAATTGCTTCAGCATGCGTGATCCGAGGGAATGGTGCTTTCACTAATTTCAATGGTTCAATATCACGCTCTAGTAACTTCAATTCAGCCTGGCAAGATTCCAACACGCGTTCCACGATATAGGAAACAAGCTGCTCCTGAATCTCCATATTTTTCTCGTGATCAACAAATGCAGCTTCTGCGTCCATCATCCAAAACTCCGTAAGATGACGACGTGTCTTTGATTTTTCTGCACGAAAGACCGGACCAAAATCAAAACAGCGTCCAACGGATGCAATTGCAGCTTCGAGATAGAGCTGACCGGATTGCGTGAGATACGCTTTGCGATCTTCAAAATAATCTACTTCAAATAGTTCCGTCGTTCCCTCACATGCATTTGGCGTAAAAATTGGCGAGTCGATTTTGATAAAATCATGATCACGCATCCATTCGTAGGTTGCCGAAATAATGACATTGCGAACACGTTGAATAGCCCACTGTGATGGCGCACGCAACCAGAGATGACGATTGTCGAGCAAAAAATCCGGACCATGTTCTTTTTTCCCAATCGGATATTCTTCTGCACGCTGAACCAATGTCATGGCCGTTGCCTGCAATTCATACACACCCTCTTGCTTTGGGTGTTTTGCAACAACGCCAGTGACGATGATGGAAGATTCAATCGTTGTTTGTGTTGCCGCTTCCCACGTTGCCTCATCAACACCTTGTTTTGCAACAACCGCCTGCGTAAACCCAGAACCATCACGGACCTGCAAAAAGCAGATACTGCCGGAAGATCGGACATTATATGCCCATCCCTTGATGGTTACGGCTTGGCCAACAAAGGCCGGAAACTTCGAGATCAATGTATCCATATCCCCATAGAGTATTGAAAAACCCCCTTCCGCGCAACTGCAACGGAAAGGGGGCGAGAAAAGGGCTCTAGTCGAGCAAACCTGCTTCATCATCGACAGCCGGCATAGGAACGACCCGTATTCGACCGGGTACTGCCGAAGCACAGCAGTACTTTGGTTTTTGAGACCAACGAGCAAAGTCATCGGCAGCCATCAACTTATGAACAACTGGAGCATGTGGTTGGGAACAATCCAGAAGCAAGTAAACGCTCTTGCCCTCCGTCAACTCCGGCTGACTACACAGATGGAGTGAAAGCCCCCGATGGACAGCACTCGAGCGGCGCTTCGCCCAGTTACTGCGATACCGGTCCTCCAATGCCGTATTCTTGTCGTCATCAACCAGGATAGATGCTTTCACGCAAGCCCGGACCCACTTAATCAATAGACCAAGCGAACGGTCTACGATTTTACGGATTAACCCACGTGTTACCTCTTTTTGACTAACTAGCGCTATCTGCACTTCGGTGTACAGACACCTGACCAAGTACTGATTCACCGCATCAGGCCCCTCAGAACCGCTCCCACAGATCATCAGCGCGGTCGACAGCACGCGATCTGGATGGGCAATATGCGGCGGCTTACAGCGCACCCAAGCACGTTCGACCGCCGCCTGAAATAGCGCATCATCGATCACGAGAGGCGGAGTTGCCTTCTTCGGCGGACGCTGTGCACGTGACCCGCCAGAATTCACAGACGCATGGTAGATACCGAACTGACTAGAAGAGATAACAACCTTCGGTCGATTGATCCCTAACGGCACAGCACCGCGTAGTTTGGTGCCGCGACGCTGGGCCTTGAACGGCATGGAATCATACCTCTTGATCGCTGCAGCAATCTCTGCGTGCGATGTTGGTTTTTGTGGAATGCCAACGAACTTCTCACGAGACCCAGCTACTGCGGGAGGCGCAATGTCACCACCCTCCCCCATCAAGAATCGCTGATACGCGATCTTGTCGGCAATCGACTCATCCGGACGCGTCGAGGCCACCACACCGACTTCCTGAACCGAGTCAGGTTTCACTTCAGCGGAAGCTGAAACCGGAGGCGCCTTGCGACGCGGAACAAACGGAATCACCCTACCCCACCCAGGAGGTGCGCTCACCGCCCGAAAGTCAATCGATCGACTTGGCGCAGGCACCTGCCCGAGAGCACTCGCTGTTCGTCTGTGCATTGGTCACCCTTTCACGGTATCAATCGCTCCAAAGAGCACCAAAATTGAACATGAAAAACGCGGTTTTGTCAATCTATATAAACATGATATTCAACAAAAAATCACTTCAAAGAGCACCACTGCGGGCTTCCGACTAGCACCCCATTATTCCATCGAAATAATCGAAACCCTTCAAGCTCTGTTGATGAACCCGCATTAAAAATCGTCAACGCTCTCGGACCGCTTGCAATGCTGGTTTCTAAAGACTTATGACGATGCCCATGAAGAATCAGGTCACAGCGTCCAACAAGATCTTGGATGAGATCCTGTCCAAGCCGTAGCTCCTTCGCAAACGGCAACCGAAAAAATGTTGCCATTTTCTCTAACCAATAATCTTCCGGCTGCGGCATCAGATGATGGTGCAGTGCGACAATTACCCTCCACGTCGGCGGTGAGCGCGCAGATCCGCCAGCTGGAGGAGCAGCTGGGCGTCACCCTGTTCCACCGCACCACCCGCAACGTGCGCCTGACCGACGAGGGCGAGCAGCTGCTTGCCTGCGCCCGCCGTGCGCTGATGGAGGTGGAGGAAGGCCTGCGCAAGATCCAGGAGGCCGCCGACATCCGGCGCGGGCGCGTGTCGCTCTCGTGCTCGCC
>CAZNPI010000061.1:0-851 GCA_964575015.1 uncultured Gammaproteobacteria bacterium | reverse complement strand
TCACGGCCCGCGACCTGAATGACACCCGCGAGCCCCGGCTGGCCCGGGTGCTGGCCGCCTTCGAGAAGGACTACCCCGGCATCGAGGTCTTCGTGCGCGAGCTCAGCTCCGAGGCGCTGATGGACAGCGTGCGCCAGCGCGAGGTCGACTTCGGCATCGGCCCGGTGATCGCCTCGCACGAGTTCAGCTTCGAGCCGCTGCTGGAGGACCCGCTCTACGCCCTGGTGCCCAAGCGCTTCATCACCACCAGCAAGGACACCATCGCACTGGCCACCCTGACCAACATGCCGCTGCTGCTCCTGAGCCAGTCCAACGCGCTGCGCGAATACCTGGACACCATGCTGGCCGAGCGCAACCTCACGATGAACACCCGCTACCAGTTCACGCAGGCGCAGACGCTGATCTCGATGGCCAGCGCCGGCCTGGGCGCGGCCATCCTGCCGCGGGTGGTGCTGCCGCCGGTGATCGACCCCAACACCTATGCGCTGCGCATCGTCAGCCCCTCGCTGTCGCGGGAGATGGCCCTCATCACCGTGCGCGGGCAGTCTCTGTCGCCGGCCTCGCGCCGCCTGGCCGAACTCCTCAAGCAGCTGATCGCCGAACCCGAGGAGCGCCCGCGCGCGACGCGCAAGGCCCGGGCGACGGCGTGAGGCGGGCGCGTGCGGCGCCTGTTTTCCCGAATACCTGAACAATCCGCGCGATAAGTTCGATTGTCGGCAGGCCGCACCGTCCCTAGAGTGGCGGGCCATGAACCTGGACCTGCTGCGCGGGCTGCGCGTCATCGAAAGCTCCGCCTTCATCGCCGCGCCGCTGGCCGGCCTCACGCTGGCGCAGGCCGGCGCCGACGTGAT
>CAZNPI010000060.1:0-5101 GCA_964575015.1 uncultured Gammaproteobacteria bacterium | reverse complement strand
TCGGTATTCAGGGGTTCTATCCAAAATTGATTGAAGGAAAAGCAATTCAGATTCACCCAATGGTGTGTCGCGCCTTTAACGCCGACTTCGATGGAGACCAAATGGCTGTCCATGTTCCATTGACGCAAGAAGCACGCGCTGAAGCAAAGAATTTGATGTTGTCTTCAAAGAACTTGCTCCGTCCTGCAACAGGTCAACCGGTTGCGCATCCTGATAAAGATATTGCGTGGGGTGTGTACTACATGACCACGTTGGTTGAACCAGCAGATGGAAAGTTGCAAGTCTTCTCATCAGCAGAAGCTGCAATCTACGTCTATCAATTGGGTAAACTCGATATCCGAGAAAAGATTCGCGTGCGCCGGGCACCTGGTGAGCCGATCATTGACTGTAACGTTGGTCGCTTGCTCGTGAATGAAATTTTCCCGAAGGAAATTGGATTCCGCAATGAAACGATCGGAACAAAGCAACTTGGAGAAATCACGCGCGTCATCTTGGAAGTTGATAGTTTTGAACGCGCCGCACAATTCTTGGACGACGTAAAAGATCTTGGGTTCAAGTACATCACAAAATCTGGTTTCTCCTACGGTATCGGTGACTTGCCGGAAGTAAAGGGACGCGATGCATTGATCGCAGAAGGTGATGCTAAGGTTGAAGCCATTGAAGAACAATATAAAGACGGTTTGTTGACGAAGAAAGAACGGTACACACAGATCATTAAAGTGTGGTTGGATGTCAAAGATCGTGTGCAGAAGTTGTCGAAGGAATCCTTGAATAAGATCGGAACGGTTGCATCAATGATTGATTCCGGTGCTCGTGGTTCCATCGGTCAGCTCACGCAGGTGGTTGGTATGAAGGGGCCCGTGGGAAACCCACGTGGAGACATTATCGAACTTCCAATCAAGTCTTCGTTCCGCGAAGGGTTGGCAGTGCTTGAATACTTCATTTCATCCCACGGTACGCGTAAAGGTTTGACGGATACGGCTTTGAAAACAGCTAACGCTGGGTACCTCACTCGCCGTTTGGTGGATGTGGCACAGGATGTCGTCATTACGTCCGAAGATTGTGGCGATGTGGATGGTGTGGTCATCACGCATGAAGAATCCGAAGATATTGGTGAACCATTGCTCACACGCTTGCTCGGCCGCGTTACGGTGAAAGATATTAAAGATCCAGAAACCAAGAAGGTCGTTGTAAAGAAGGGGCAGTTGATTACCGAGGATCATATTCGATTGATCCAGGCATTCTCTGAACCATTAAAGGTTGCGCAGGTGCGTTCCGTGTTGACCTGTAAGACGAATCGCGGGTTGTGTCAGCAGTGTTACGGCTACGACTTGGCCTACAACGAAATGGTGTCCATGGGTACGGCAGTCGGTATCGTTGCCGCTCAATCCATCGGTGAACCTGGTACTCAGCTCACCATGCGTACCTTCCACATGGGTGGTGTGGCCGGTGCAGATATTACGCAAGGTTTGCCTCGTGTTGAAGAATTGTTCGAGGCCCGTCCGCCAAAGCATCGCGCTGTGATTGCAGAAGTTGCTGGTACAGCGAAGATCATTCAGGGCGAACGTCGCATCATCGAAACAGCATCTGGTCAGAAAGTGATGGACACCTCTTCCGGCTTGAAGATGATCGCCATCCAGCACGTAGCTGTTCAAGATGAGGTGTATATTCGCGACACGTCTGCAGACAAGATCAAGGTGAAGGACGGAGCAACCATCAAAGAAGGGGAGCTTCTCATGATGCGCCAAGGTGATATTGAAGTGTTGGCCCAGCACAGTGGTGTTGCAAAGGTGAAGGCGGATCGCGTCACAGTGATCTGGGAAGGTCCTGCTTCGCTCGAGTATCCAGTCCCAGCCGGTTTCCAGGTGTTGGTGAAAGACGGACAAGAGGTCCAACCTGGCGACCAGATGACAGAAGGACATCTCGACTTGCTCCAGCTCTTCCGCTTGAAGGGTCGCGACGCCGTTATGCGTTACTTGCTCAAGGAAGTCTTGTCCATCTACGCATCACAAGGTCAGAAGATTAACGCTAAACACATTGAAACCATCGTGCGACAAATGTTCTCTCGCGTGTACATCAAGGACGCGGGTGATACGGACATGTTGCCGGGCGAAGTTGTGGAATTGGGTCGTGCCATGGAAGAAAATGCACGCGCCAACGAAACAAAGGGAGCGCCAGCCGAACTCGAAGAATTGTTCATGGGTGTGACAAAGGTGTCGCTCTCCACAGAATCCTTCTTGTCCGCTGCATCGTTCCAAGAAACCGCTCGCGTGTTGATTAACGCCGCAGTCACGGGCAAGATCGACAAGCTTGAAGGGTTGAAAGAAAACGTTATCATCGGTCGTCTCATCCCAGCTGGAACCGGCTTCGGTGTACGCCACGATATCGAATTCGGAACAGAAGAAGCAGCTCCAGCAGCCGAAGCTTCAGCAGCAGAGGCAGTCTAGGGCGGATAAAGATAGTATCAAAAAAGAGGCTTCGGCCTCTTTTTTGCTATTCATTTTTTCTTGCGTTACCATTATTTCGCTATGTCCCGTCACTCCAAATGGCATAAGGTCCGACAATTCAAAGGTGCAATCGACGCCAAGCGTTCTGCCTCGTTTACGAAACTTGGGCGTGAGGTTATGGTTGCGGCGCGGGAAAAGGGGGCTGATCCAGCGATGAATGTTCGGTTGCGGGTGGCGATTGAGCGGGCGAGAAAAGCATCTATGCCTCGGGAAAATATTGAGAGGGCCATTCAAAAAGGTGCGGGCGGGGGAGCGGAGGGTCAGTTGGATGCGTTGATGTACGAGGCATATGCGATGGGAGGCACGGCGCTTATCATTGAATCACTCACAGATAATCGAAATCGTGCAGCGAATGAAGTGAAGCATATTCTTTCAGATCATGGAGGAACGTTGGCGCTGAGTGGATCGGTCACATATCTCTTTGATCGAGTTGGTATTGTGACGGTCACGGGCGCGCTCCCGGCTGGTCAGCATGATGAAATTGAACTCGCGCTGATTGATGCGGGTGCAACGGATATTTTGGAGCAGGAAGAGATGGTTGAGATTCGTTGTCTACCAAATGATCTCGCAAAGGTTACGGATGCTGTTCAATCACTGCACCTCCCAATTGATTCAACGGAATTTGAGTGGATTCCAAAAATACTCGTTGAGACAACGGAAGAAGTTGCGAATCAGGTTGCGGCACTCATTGATGAACTTGAGGAGCATGACGACGTATCAAAAGTATCTTCGAATTTAGCGTAATTACTTTAAAAGCAATTTTTGTTTGTAGACGTACGCCCCGACCATCGCAATTGCTAATGCGTCTGCCGCGTCATCCGGTGTTGGGCGTTCTTTTAATTTCAGACTACGTTGCACCATGTCTTGTACTTGTCGTTTATCTGCCGCGCCATATCCTGTGAGCCCCTGTTTCACCTGATTCGGTGTCAGCTCAACAATTGGGATTCCTGCTTCTGCAATCGTCAAAATAATAACGCCGCGTGCCATGCCAACTTTGACCGCTGTTTTTGCGTTGTTTGAAAAGAATAGATCTTCAACCGCTACGCAGTCTGGTTTGTGAAGATCAAGCAATTTTTTGAGCTCTTGTTTAACGATGATGATGCGCTCAGCAAATGTAAGTCCCGGATGTGTTTGAATGCAGCCATGTGTCATCCATGTCTGTGCCATCCCGGAATGCGTGATAAGTCCGAATCCTGTGCGATCAAACCCTGGATCAATGCCAAGGATGCAGAGTGTTGGGGTTGGTTTAGATATCCCCATACGGATCGTGCGGTGGTTTTTGTTGCATGATTGGGGGAAGTTTTGGAAGAACGAGTCGATTGATGCGAAGCCGGCTAACACTAGTAGTCTCGTCAGTATCTGCTGTTTCTTCATCTCGAATACCTTTTTTTAGTCTGTAGACTGATGTGCCGTGCTTAAATGCCTGCGTTCGTTTCAGCGAAATTGATTTTGAAATATCTTTTTCCATCGGTCGTTCCGTCACCCCTTTTCGCATCGCGCTGGTTGCCGCTCCTTTTGAGGTGGTTATGGCTTCATGTTTTGCCATTCGTCGGAGCGCATATTCTGATATCCCGCGTCTTCCGGAAATGGGCCCTTTCAGTGGTGTTTGAGGCGTCATATTTGAGTATGCTATCACACGAACAAGGTGTTGCATTGTTCGTTGTTTTCTGCTTTCTAACATGGTACATTTGAGTCATTCAGAAACCACTGAAAATGTTGAATTATGCAATTATTTTGGCACGGGTATTCCTCCATTCGTATTGAGGCAAAGATTGAAGATCAGGATGTGACGTTAATGACTGATCCGTATGAAAATGAGGCAAGTTTGCGGTTTCCGCGAACGGCTTCACCGGATGTCCTCCTGTTATCTCATCAAGATCGTAAAAAGTTTAATCTTGAGGCGGTACAGGGAACCCCATTCATTATCTCGGATCCTGGGGAGTATGAAGTGAAAAATCTGTTTGTCTATGCCATTCAGGATCCTGCAATTGATAGCGGGACAAAGAAT
The DNA here is from genome assembly GCA_964575015.1 of uncultured Gammaproteobacteria bacterium. Classification (GTDB taxonomy): domain Bacteria; phylum Patescibacteriota; class Patescibacteriia; order 2-12-FULL-60-25; family 2-12-FULL-60-25; genus JAGOQX01. The sequence continues at coordinate 586 of CAZNPI010000060.1, read as the reverse complement.
CGTCCGATGATTTATAAGTGCATGGTCGAAGGGATGTCCGTTGTGTTCCTGGGTCAGCTCAAGCGCAAGTTGTCAGATATGGAGCTTGAAGTTGTAGGGAACGTTGATATTTTGGTCATTCCAGTTGGAGGAGGGGATGTGATGGACGGAAAGACCGCAGCAGCTGTGATTGCAGATATTGAGCCAAGAGTCGTTGTTCCGATTAACTTCGATATCCCAGGAATCAAAACGCCGCTTGCTGATGTGAATGCATTCTGTAAAAATCTGAGTGGATGCAAGCGACAAGATGCGAATAAGTTGAAAATTGCAAAGAAAGACCTACCTGCGGAAGACCTTTTGGTCGTCGTGCTCGAGCGTGCCTAACTTTTCCTATGCCCTTGAAACAAGCTAAGCCAACTGCGCGAAAAGCGCCGGCCCGCACTCGTCGAGTGTCGGAATCTCCTCCATTGTCGCGAGTTCGTCGTGAGCAGGTTTTGGAGCGAGCATCACCGGCAATTTCTCCGGATGAAAAGCGTCAGCTCATTTTGGCTCATGCTGAAATGCGACGAACGCGTGATCCGGTGCAGTTGGCAAGTTTGTGGATGGG
>CAZNPI010000059.1:0-5107 GCA_964575015.1 uncultured Gammaproteobacteria bacterium | reverse complement strand
AGCAATGATCGTCAGATCACGATTACAGCGGACACAAAAATTCAAAAACTTACGCAAAAAACACCAGAAGAAATTGCGGCGTCTGCAGGTGTACCAACAGCAACATCATTCGTAACCATCACTCCATTACAACTCAAAGATTTAACCGTTGGAGAAACAATTTCTATTGGCAGCACCTCAGATGTGCGCCTCGCTCCAACAATCACCGCATCAACAATTACCGTTCGCTAGATTTTCGTTCCTCGCCTTTTTCCAACTCTTCACTTTTTTCCGATCGCTCTCTCTCTTCTTTTTCGATCGTCTGTTTTCGAGAATGTTTTAATTTCTTGATGACGATATTTATTTTTTCTCGTTCTGGTTCTGGAAGCTTTTCATTTTCATCCGCTACCTTTTGAACAGATTCCTCAAACCCTTCCATTGGTTCAGGTGACACGGTTTTTTTCTTTTGTACCAACAACTCGTGCTCATGCAACCGGCGCTGAAGTTGCTTGACCTTCACTGCTACATTCGCCGCAGGAGTCACTGCAAGCTTACGCTCAACGCTCTCAATCCCCTGACGAACGGAATACAACGGATGATCCGGAAGGACCGTATCAGACTGATACGCATAGACACCGGTTGCACTCACTGCCATGGTAAACATGGTGAAGCCGACAGCAGGTACTTTCCAGCCCAATGCCTGAATCGATGTCCAGCGTGAATCAACCCCGAGAATCTCTTTTTTCAAATCACGCACAAATACAGGGCGCGGGTCAGCAGAGGTTCCGAGCTTCCGAAGCGATCGTTTCAATAACCAGTTCATATGTGCTTATACAGCTCAACCTTACTTTTGTTTCAAAATCCCCTTTAATGCCCGTAATGCACGGAGGGACTGGACCCGAAGTGCTCCGGCCGTCTTTCCCAGCCGCTCTGCGATATCCTCATAGGACCACCCCTCAAGATACTTCAACCGGACGATTTCTGCGTCTTCTGAAGGTAGTTTTCCGATCGCATTCCAAAGACGCTCTTCATCGTGCCTCAGAGACATCCGTTCATCCCAATCAATGCGTCCCCATTCCGTTTGCTCAATCGTTTCCAACTCAACGCCAGGTCGTGTTTTCTCGATGTAATTAATCAGATGATTCCGTGCAATCGTATAAATCCATGACGCCTCACTAATCTCCGGATCATACCGTTCAAATGCATCGAATGCTTTGATAAACACATCGTGCGTCAAATCTTCAGCCACCTCTCGATTTCCTTGTACCCGATACAACAAAAAACGATACACTCGTTTAATGTTGCTTTCGTAAAAAGAAGAAAAGTGTTTTTTATCCATCGCTATAATCCTGCATCTCGTAACTGTTCGAACAACTTTCGTTGATCCTTACTCAACTTCCGAGGCGACTCTGTTGCAACTGTCACCAGATGATCACCGCGACCGCTTGAACGCGTTGCCGGAAATCCTTTATGACGAATTTGAAACACCGTGCCCGGGTCTGTTGCTTCTGGAATCTTTAATGTTCCTTTTCCATCAACCGTATCAATTTCAATTTCACCCCCTAATGCAAACGTTGAAAATGGCACATGAATTGTTGAACGAACATTCAATCCATCACGTGTAAATACTGGATGTGATTTCACACGAACTCGAACATATAGATCACCGGCAACACCACTCGCACCTGGATACTCTCCCGCACCCGTCACACGTACGGCCTCGCCATCGTCCATGCCTGGAGGAAGCGGAACTTCGATCTCTTTATTTTTTCGTTCAACACCAAGACCTTTACAGGTTGCGCACGCTTCCTTTGGACGTGAGCCAACACCTGCACATTCCGAACAGGTCACGTTTGTTTGAATCATACCGAACATGGTTCGTGTAGCCTGCTGTACAGCCCCTCTTCCACCGCACGTCTTACACGACTCACGCTCAGTCCCCGGCTTTGCGCCAGAACCGTCGCAAGATCCGCACTTATCGTGCACATACAATGACACGCGTTTTGTGACACCTTTCACGCTCTCCAAAAAATCAATCGTGACATCTGTTTGAATATCATTTCCACGACGCTGGCCTCCGCGTGCATTTCGTTGACCACCAAACCCAAACATATCACCGAATATGTCGCCCAGATCCTCCATGTTCATCGAGAAGCCACCATCAAAACCACCGAATCCACCCGGACCTCCCGGTGCACCCTGCTCAAATGCGGCTGATCCGAACTGGTCATATTTCTTTCGCTTGCCTTCATCGCCAAGCACTTGATACGCCTCATTCACGTCCTTAAACTTCTGCTGATCACCGCCTTTATCCGGATGATGCTCGTGCGCTAAACGTCGAAAGGCCTTTTTCACCTCGTCTTGCGTCGCTTCTTTTTTGACGCCTAGAACGGCGTAGTAGTCTTTGGACATTGCGTGATGGAAATATTAATTCAACAGCTTCGGCTCACCAGCTTCTTCCACATTTCCGAACTGCTGTTCGTATCGTTGCAGGTTATCCGTCAATGCGTGAAGAATCCGCTTCATATGCGCCGGCGACACGATGAGCCGTGATACAAGCTCACCTTGTGGCGGATGTGCGAACATAAAGTCTAACACGAATTCTTCCTTTGCATGGCTCACCTGCATCATGTTGGCATAGCGACCCTGGAGGATTTCATCCGGCGCTTTAATGTTCATTTCTGGCATACCGATTAGCTCTGCGTAAAGTCACCTTCTTTTGGCTCTTCTTTTTTCGACCCATCTGCTGCTGGTTCATCCGGTGTAGCGTTCTCACTTACGGTTGCTGCATCATTCTGTTGCTTCTTGTACATTGCCTCACCAACTTTTTGGGCAGCTGTGGCAAGTGCGTCTCCTGCAGCTTTGATCGCTTCAACGTCTTCGGATTCTTTCAACTTTTTCAATGCTTCCAATTTTTCTTCAACGTCTTTCCGATCCATCTCTGCAACATCTTTTGCTTCCTTCAACATCTTTTCTGTTGTGTAGATCATGGTCTCTGCCATGTTGCGGGCTTCAACTAATTCACGATGCTTCTTGTCATCCGCAGCGTTCATCTCCGCATCCTTCTTCATGCGTTCGATTTCATCCTTCGACAAATTCGTGCTTGCGGTGATCGTAATTTTTTGTTCCTTATTCGTTGCCTTATCCAACGCCTTCACAGACAAAATTCCGTTTGCATCAATATCAAAGGTCACTTCAATCTGAGGCACGCCACGAGGGGCGGTTGGAATACCGGAGAGTGTGAAACGACCGAGCGAACGGTTGTGCTCAGCAATATCACGTTCACCTTGCAGCACATGGATCTCCACAGATGTTTGACCATCAGCTGCGGTTGAGAAGATTTGTGATTTTGCTGTTGGAATCGTGGTATTACGCTCAATGATTTTTGTCATCACACCACCCATTGTTTCAAGACCGAGGGACAACGGAGAAACATCCAAGAGCAATAACTCACCCTTCAAATCACCCTGTAAGTTTCCGGCTTGCACTGCAGCACCGATCGCAACCACCTCGTCTGGGTTCACGGAAATATTTGGCTTCTTTCCGAAGAACGCTTCGACCGTTTGTTGAACAATCGGCATGCGCGTCATCCCACCGACCAAGATGACCTCGTTAATATCAGATGCGGACAATTTTGCATCAGCCAATGCTTTCTTACATGGTTCCAATGTCTTCTTGACCAACTCACCGGTCAATTCTTCAAATTTTGCACGAGACAATTTCAGCAACAAGTGACGAGGACCGGATGCATCGCTCGTAATGAATGGCTGATTGATTTCCGTTTCCATGGCGGATGATAATTCAATCTTTGCCTTTTCTGCCGCCTCTTTAATTCGCTGTAATGCGAGATTGTCTTTTGACAAATCAATACCCTCTGAACGTCGGAATTCATCGACAATCCATTTAATCACAACCTGATCAAAGTCATCACCACCAAGATGCGTGTCACCATTTGTGGCTTTCACTTCGACCGTGTTTTGATTCGTCACTGCATCAAATGCAATTTCCAATACGGAAACGTCGAACGTTCCACCGCCCAAATCGTACACAACGATCTTCTCATCTTTCTTGCGATCAAAACCATACGCAAGTGCCGCGGCAGTTGGCTCATTGATGATACGGGAGACTTTTAACCCTGCAATTTCACCAGCAACCTTTGTGGCTTGGCGTTGTGAATCATCAAAATATGCTGGCACCGTAATAACAGCTTCCGTAATCGTTTCACCAAGACGTGCCTCTGCATCAGATTTTAGTTTCTGCAACACCATGGCAGAAATTTCTTCTGGTGCGTATTCTTTTCCACCCATGACAACACGAACACCGTCACCTTTTTGCGTGAGCTTATACGGCAACCATTTTGCATCGCGTTGAACTTCAGAATCTGCCCAGCGACGACCAATCAACCGCTTCACACTAAACAATGTATTCTCCGGATTGACTACACCTTGACGCTTTGCAATTTGTCCAACCAACTTCTCACCCGTCTTTGACATCGCAACAACAGATGGCGTTGTTTTTGCACCTTCTGCGTTTTCAATAACCTTTGGTTGTCCACCCTCAATAACAGACACACAAGAGTTTGTTGTTCCTAAATCAATACCAAGAATTTTTCCCATATATTTTTTATGATTGAACGTTAATGGTTATTGTTTTTCCTTTTGGTGATTCAAGTTTTGGCATTTCAATCTTTAAAATACCGTCTTTAAAACTAGCGATAGCTTCCTCCTCTTTCACACCAGCGGGCAATGCAATTTGTCGAGTGAATGAACCGGACCGAATTTCCTTGCGATAATAATCTTTCTCATCAACTTCTGTTTTTCGTTCCGTTGATCCGCTAATTGTGAGAATGCCATTCTCAACTGAGATCTGAACATTTTTTGCATCAACTCCCGGAAGAGCCGTTTCAATGACAACGAGATCTTTTCGATCATAGATATCAACGGCTGGGATCAATCCGCCACCACGAGCTGAAGGTTGTAATGATGTTTCAAAGAATGTGTCCATACTGTTATACAGGTACTGATGCAACAATGACTTTTGCCGGACGAAGCAACTTTCCATTCAGCTTCCACCCAGGCATCACAGCTCGAATGATCTGACCCTCGGAAAACGGTGTCGATATCATGAA
>CAZNPI010000058.1:3536-5669 GCA_964575015.1 uncultured Gammaproteobacteria bacterium | reverse complement strand
CGGCTCCATCAGCGCATGGAGCTTTAAAGGGGCATACCGTTCAGATTTCACGGAATGCAGATATTCGGGTGGTGTTTGATCAATGGATGGAAAAGGGAAGTGTTGAACGGGCGTTTAAGATCACCCCATCTGTTGGAGGATCCTTTCATTGGGCGGAAGATGTATTGGTGGATAAGCCAGACGTTTCATTGGAAAAGGGTGCAACATATGCCGTGGAAATCGGTGAGGACGCCAGAAGTATTTTGTTCAAGAAGCTGAGTGGCACCTATCAGCAATCGTTTGAAGTGTTAGATTTTCCCGAAGTTGCAGTTGTCGCGCCAGTGAATGAGAGCGAGATCCGTCAGTCGCAAACGCTCACGGTCTTGTTTGATCGTCCGATGCGTACGCTGACCGGATCACTTGATGTACCAAATCTTTTACAGATTACCCCACCGGTAAAAGGTACATATAAATGGTTGGGAACAAGCGGGTTTGAATTTAATCCAGAGAACGGCTGGCCGGCAGCAACGGATTTTTCTGTTGTTATTCCAAAGGGTACAAAGATGGCAGATGGTGGTTCATTGGTTGAGGACTATGCGTGGAAATTCTCAACGCCGCGCTTAACGGTTTACATGTATCAACAAACGGCACCGTATAACGTATCTGATCTTCTTCGGTTAACGTTTAATTATCCGATGAACCTTGATGCGTTACGTGCAGGTTTGAAATTTGAAGAATCATCCTCAACAGTTCCGGCGGATCAGCTCGTGTTAACCGTTGATCCAAACGATCCAACAACTGTACTCGTGACGAAAAAAGATAAACTGAAACTTGGTGCGAGCTATCACCTGTCTCTCCCTCAGGGTTTTACTGGTGGCATTGGAGTGAATGGGCTATTAGAACCGTGGAATGTTGATGTTAAGACAGATGCAAATTTCTTTCGTGTAACGGCTGCATGTCCGGATTCGGGCGAGAAAAAAGAACCGGTTGAATCTGTGACGTTCTTGTTGAATAATCCAATTAATGAGAAAGACCTTGAGTCTCATATCAAGATCACACCAAAGCTTGAAAATTTTTCTGTAAATACCTACGCCTGGTCATCGAATCCAAGGTGTCAGGGCGCGGAGCAGGGTCGTGGTATTACGGTCATGGGAAAGTGGATTGCTTCGACGAAATATACGGTGACCGTTGATGGTGAAACAATGGATATCTATAAGCAAAAATTACAGAATCCACAGAACATCACATTCGAGACGTTGCCATACTCTAAATATGCTGAATTACAAGGCTATGCAGCATATGGGATGCTCGCATCGTATCTTCCGCATGTGTATCAGCTACGGACGATGAATTTGACGGGCAACGTTACTGCAAGCGTGTGCTCTGGAACGCTCGAGCAGTATATCCAGCGTTCTGCATATGATTGCGCATTGAAAGGGACGAAAGTCTATGATGCAAAAAATACATTGAATCGATACAAAATTCTGGATGTGAATTTGGATGATGTGATTGGTTCACCTCTTCCGAACGGATTCTATTCATTGAATTTGCAGATTCCAGAACTTCCAGATCAATATCTTCGATCACAGGACCGCATGTTTGTGATTTCTGATACGGCAGTCACAATGAAACGAGATAATGGTGGGAAGTTATTGGTTTGGGCAACTGATATGAAGACGGGAGCTGTATCTCCGAATTTGTCCGTTGAAGTGTATCGTGGAAGTTTTGGGTCAAGCGCAACCGTGGAACGATTGGTGACAGGTAAAACAGATGCACAAGGCGTTGCGATGCTTACACTTCCGCCTTCAACCGGTACAGATGCATTATCCGTTCGTGTATTTGATGCGACGCATCTGGGCTTTGTGTCGTCATATTGGGATGATGGAATTTCGGTATGGAATTATGGATTGAGCGCATCTGGAATACGGCTTCCATCTGTGACGCAGCATATTGGATACATTTACAGTGACCGCCTTATTTATCGACCGGATCAACTCGTCTATTTCAGAGGTGTGATTCGCAAAGACGTTGATGCGACCTTACGCCTTGCTGATGCAAAAGAGGTCGATGTCGTTATTTCAGATCCGGATGGAAATGAGGTTTCAAAACAGCGGTTGCCATTTTCTGATTTCGGAACGTTCCATGGTCAGCTTC
>CAZNPI010000058.1:1172-3526 GCA_964575015.1 uncultured Gammaproteobacteria bacterium | reverse complement strand
TGAGCCGAGTATGAAGCTTGGGACGTATACGATTGGGGTCAATATGGGGGACAAGGACGAATCTCGTATCTCTGGCCAGTTTGATGTCCGTGAATATCGACGACCTGATTTTAAGGTGGATGTTCAAACCCCTCAGACGATTGTCACGAGTGGCCAACAGATCAATCTCGGAATTCATTCGGAGTATTATCATGGCGTTGCATTATCGAATGCAAAAGTGAGTTATCAAGTAACACGAAACGCTCTCTATTTCCAACCCCCAAATACGGATTGGTATAACTTTGGGAATGATGAAAATTTTGATTGTTACTGGTATTGTCAAAATGCTGGAAATTTCGAAAACGTGGTATCTGGTGACGGCGTATTGGATGCAAACGGAAATTTGAATGTGACGATTCCAGCAAATTTAACGGATTACAAAACAAGTGCAACATATTATGCGACGGTCACGATCACGGATTTGAATCAGCGTTCAGTTTCTGTGAATGTTGATTTCCCTATTCACAAGGGGTTGTTCTACATGGGTATCCGTCCAAATTATGCACACGGTTGGGATGCTGCGCAGGCAGATTTCGATATCATTAGTGTGAATCCGGATGGGGCAATCAGACCAAACACTTCAGCGACTGTCAGATTCTATCGAAGAACATGGTCGAATGCCCAGAAGCAAGGAGTGGATGGAACGATGGCATGGGAGTGGCAAAAGAACGACACATTGATTGAGACAAAGTCTGTAACAACGGATAGCTCTGCAAAAGCTTCAGTTTCATTCGTGCCTCAGGCTGATGGACAGTATATTGCCGTCATTGAATCGAAGGACGAAAAAGGAAATGTGATTTCAGCTTCAGCTGATCGGTATGTGTATCATGGCGGAAATGGTGTTTCGATGCAGGTGTCTGATGATCATCAGATGAAGATTATCCAGCCGAAAGCGGAATATGCTCCAGGGGATACGGCGATACTGGCTGTTCAGTCACCGTACAAGAAGACAAAAGCATTGGTGACCATTGAGCGCGACACGATTCGTGAATATCGCGTCGTTGATCTTGATGATGCACATCGAACCGTATCGATTCCGATAAAGGATGATTCAACACCAAATATCTATGTTTCCGTGTTAGTGGTTCAGGGCGGCGGAGAAAAGGGTATTCCGGAATTCCGATTAGGATATGCAGACTTGCAGGTGAGTACGAGCAAAAAGAAATTGAATGTTTCGATCGTGCCAAATAAAACAACGTACAAGCCGGGCGAGCAGGTGACGGTTGATGTTGTAACCACAAAGACAGATGGGTCCGCCGCTTCAGCAGAAGTGTCATTCGCAGTTGTTGATGAACGAGTCGTTGCATTGTTGGGATCGATCGATAAAAATATACTTGGTCGTTTCTGGTTCCAGCGATCTATTGGAGTGTCCACAGTGCAGTCACTGACGCAGCTTGTAAAAAAGGTGTACTTTGCAACAGAAGGTGGAAGCGGTGGAAAAGGAGATAGTGGTCAGCCTGCAACGGTACGCGGAAACTTCTTGGATACAGCGTATTGGAAAGCAAATGTTGTGACTGATGCAAGCGGACATGGACGTGTTACGTTTGCATTGCCGGATAATTTGACGAGTTGGCAGTTGATGGCGATTGGTACGACAAAAGATACGATCGTCGGAAGCGCGGAGGCGCGCATCACCACACGAAAAGATCTGATGGTTGAACCCCTCATGCCACGGATTCTTCGGTATGAAGATACTGTGAATCTAGGCGCGACGGTGTTTAACACAACGGATTCACGATTACAGGTTGATGTTTCGATTCAGGCAGAAGGTGTTACGGTTGATGGTGCGACAAAACGATCTATCACGGTAGAACCAAAGGGGCGTATTGCCGTGAACTGGACGGTTCATGTTCCGATGAATTCTCCAGCTGCAAAGATTGTGATCAGTGCTGTTGGCGGAGGGTTGCAGGATGCTTTTGAGGTGAGAGTTCCAATCCTGAGTTATTCAGTTCAAGAAGTTGTGACAGCGTCCGGGTTACTTGAACGAAATGTCACTGAAACACTCGAAACGCCGGAAGATATTTTGCCAAATGTTGGAGAGGTGCGTGTTGCGGTTGCGCCAAATGTTGGCAATGGATTGTCGAGTGGAATGGATTATTTGTTGAACTATGAATATGGATGTTCCGAACAAACAACGAGCGCCATTGTTTCGAGCTTGGTGTATGATCAGCTTGTAGCAACAAAAATTTCTAAAGGAACGGATGCGATGACTGCACTCGCAAAACAAGAAGTGACGTTGGGTATTCAACGATTAATTCCGATGCAGCGCGAAGATGGTGGATGGGGATTCTGGCAAGGAAGTGATACGAGCTATG
>CAZNPI010000058.1:0-1162 GCA_964575015.1 uncultured Gammaproteobacteria bacterium | reverse complement strand
GGCTTCCATGATGACGGCGATCTCCTCATAGGGGAGCTCCTGCTGCACGACGGCTATGCGCACCTGACTGCATATGTATATTGGGGATTATCACAAGCGCAGAAAGCCGGATATCACGTGGACGATGCTATTCTTGATCGAGCTGAGACCTATCTCCGAAATCAGTTGAGCACTTCTGCCGATCCATCTAGTTCATATTGGAACATGTCTTTGAACGAAAAGGCGCAGGTACTCTTTGCAATTTCTGAACGTCATCCAGCTGATCTCGGTGGGTATGCCACAACGCTCTATGAACAACGTTCAAACTTGGCTCCTTTTGCAAAAACATTCCTTGCGATGGCATTGCACAATATCGAGATGACGCTTTCTTCAAACAGGATTCCGACATTGCTCACTGAAGTGAAGAATCGTGTGGTCTACATAGATCCGTCGCGTGCATACGTTGGAGAAGACCGAGGATATGATGTGTTCATGAATTCCGATATCCGAACATCGGCAGTGTATCTCATGGCTCTCCTGCGTCTTGATCCAAAGAATCGTGATATTGAACCACTGGTTAAATATCTCATGCAGGAAAAGAAGGATGGATATTGGTATTCAACTCAGAATACAGCAATATCGCTCTTGGCATTAGTTGAATACGCTAAAGCAAATCCAATTGATACGAAACCAACATCCGTTACCGTGTATTTGAACAATACTGTTCTGGATCAGTTAAAACTTGATCAAGGTGATGTCTCTCCAGAGGTCTCACGGTCTATTTCAATGGCGGATTTCCTCAAGAAGGGTCCAACGAATCAGATTGGATTAGAAAAAGATTCGGATAAGAGATACTTCTACGACATCTCAATGCGCGTTTATCGACAGATTACAAATATTCAACCATTTGAAAACGGATTTACGGTGTTGTCTGATTATTTCGCGCTGACAGATACGAAGAATGAACACCCGTTAACACAGGTCACACAAGGCGATACGGTACGGGTTCATATGAAATTATTGGTTCCAAAGAAACATGCCTATGTGGCATTGGAAAATCATCTTCCTGCTGGCCTTGAAGCAATTGATTTCTCTTTGAAGACAAGCCCGCAATCCATTGCCGGACAGTCAAAGCAATGTAGCCCGGGTTGGGATGGGAAGTTGGTTTGTATGAGCGAAGGGA
>CAZNPI010000057.1:0-5697 GCA_964575015.1 uncultured Gammaproteobacteria bacterium | reverse complement strand
AATTCATCCTTGTATGATCCCAAAATACGCGAAGCCTCCAGAAGGGCTCTAGCCGGAATTATGGCGCGAAGCTCTTTCCCATCCGCATTCAACTTTAACAACCGCTCAGCGAGACGATATGAGTCCGTAGAGGCCATTGCGAGCGACCCAGGACCCGCCATTCCACCAAAGAAACAGGCAACACCGGAAAGCTCCGGTCTAGAGTCTGACGTTGATACAGCAAAGACAACCTGACTAATTGCTCGTCGTGCATCTGCAGCTGAAATTTGATATCCAGAATCTTTCGCAAGGCGCGGAAGAAGTGGAAATTCACTGGCCGGCATTCCTTTCAAGACCGTCTCTTGTTCACCAGCGCGGATTTCTAAACCATCATCTTTCAAAATCAATTCAACTTTCCCAGAAGGAAGAAGGGAAACGTAATCCATGAACAGTTTTGTTGGAACACTATATTCTCCCTCCTGTTCAACCTTCCCTCGAACGAGACAGTTCACGGCGATTTCCAAATTCGTTGTTGAAAGTCGAAGTGAACCAGCATCTGTCTTTAAGAGAACATTTCCGAGGATTGGTAAGTTCACATTCTTCCCGGAGATGTGTCCTACCATTGAGAGGCCGAGTGCGAGGTTTTCTTGGGTACAAGCGAAATGCATATTAGTTTTAGAATATGTATATAAGAGAGAAGTAGCAGTAGGCGCTGGGGACAACAGGGATAAGTTGATGAGAGCTCGATATTTACTGATTGAAATCACGATAATTCATGCACAGTTACCCTGCGTTCTTTGTGGATGAATGGTGATGACCGTGGAAAAGTACGTGTTTGGTGAAAAGTTCTTCAGTGGTTTCCTGCAGGCTGTCCACCTGAATCCACAACGTTATCCCGAATTATTTGTTGAGTATAACTTTTCCCGTAGCGATGCAATATCCTGCTTAAGTTGTGCATCTTCTGTGAGTAACTCTGTGATTTTGTTGCAAGCGTGCATTGCGGTTGTGTGATCTCTTCCTCCGAGATGATCACCGATTGATGGAAATGAGCATTTTCCTTCGGCTCGAAGAAGATACATCGCGATTTGGCGTGGATAGGCGAGTCGTTGTTCGCGGCTTTTTCCGACCATGTCTTCATACGTAAGGTCGTAATAGCTCACAACGATATCAATAACCCGTCGCGGAGTGATTGTTCGCTTTGGAATATTTGGAACAAAACTTAATAAGAGCGTTTGAACAGATTCCATCGTGGCTACGGTGTTTTTGAATTGGTGATATGCAATAATTTTATTGAGCGCTCCCTCGAGTTCTCGAACGTTGAGTTGTACGGTTCCAGCGATATATCGAAGGACTTCCGCGTTGAGGTTTGCGTTTCGTTCCCGTGACTTTGCTTCAAGAATTGCGACGCGCGTTTCAAAATCTGGTGCAGACACATCTGTGATCATGCCCCATTCAAAGCGTGTGCGAAGGCGTGTTTCAAGGCCCTGAATGTCTTTTGGTGAGCGATCTGAGGTAATAACAATCTGTTTATTATTCTGGTGTAATGTGTTGAATGTGTTGAAAAATTCTTCCTGTGTGCTTTCTTTTCCAGCCATGAACTGAATGTCATCCATCAATAAAACATCAACATTTCTGTAGGTATCTTTAAATTCACGACCACGTCCGCCGCGCACAGCCTGAATAAAATCATTGGTAAATCGTTCACAGGAGGCGTAGAGAATTTTTGCGTTCGGGCGCGTGGATAGGATGTGGTGGCCAACAGCCTGAAGGAGGTGTGTTTTACCGAGACCGGAGCCGCCATAAATAAAGAGTGGGTTGTATGCGTCTCCTGGTTTGGCAGCAACGGCCATGCTTGCGGCATGTGCGAGCTCATTTGCTTTCCCGACAACAAAAGAATTAAAAATATATCGCGGGTTCAGTCCGGCTTCGTTGACCGAGTGTGTGGCTTCTAGCGGTGGTTCCGGGGTAGGCGCTGGGTTTTCCACAGGGTGTGTACTCTCTATCTGGTCAGCGAATTGTTGGAGTGGGGTTGTATTACGCACCTCTACGCGATACACGACCTCTCGGACGGAGTTTGAGGTGATGTTGCGAAGGGCGCGTACAATGGCGTCATGATACTTCTTTTCTAGCCAGGCTTTTGTAAATGTGTTTGGGACGGCAATCACAATTTTCCCGCCATCTGACGTTGAAATATAGGTATTTTTGAACCAAGTCGTAAAATTCGCCTTTGATAAGGTGAGCTCGAGCTCTCCAAGGGCGGCGCGCCAAATTTCTTGCAGGTCCATAGAAGCGTGTGGCAAAAGATCTCTAATAAAGTTGAAGGTTGTAGGTAGATGTCACCAACCGAGGGGTGGGCTGTCAACTCTGTTGATAACAAGTGGATAAAGTATACAGCATCTTGCCAGTTTCAACAGGAGCTGCTATTGTTCGACCTATTCACGATTAATGTCACGATCATGACGAAACGAACATACCAACCAAAAAAGCGACACCGCGCAAAGGTCCATGGATTTCGAGCCCGAATGAGCACGAAAAACGGACGCGCCGTGCTCTCACGCCGACGTGCCAAAGGACGGAAACAGATTGCCGTCAAGAAGTAAAACGGCTAAAATCCTCCATAACGGAGGATTTTTGTCATAGATATGCTGCCTAAACCTCGTAGACTCACGAAAAAGCGTGATTTCATGAGACTCGCTGTAAAAGGCCGAGCCGTTTTTGGGCCGTATGCCACGATGCGCATCGTTGAACGCTCAGGTGAGTCAAAGATTGCTTTTATTACGTCTACGAAGGTTTTTAAGCTTTCTGTTGATCGAAATCGGGCGAAACGTCGGATGCGTGAGGTGTTGCGTGGCCTTTTGCCAGATATCCCACCAGGCCTCTCATTACTCTTTATCTTGAAACCTGAGTCTAGAGACGCGGAATACGGAAGACTGGTTGAAGAGGTGAAACGCATGTTAGGAAAGATTCCTGAGGCATTACTTCAGGCCCCGAAAATATCATCTCGAGGTGTAAAGCATAAAGCGAAATTACAGCAGCAATCAAAATCAAAATGAAGATCTCTCACGTCCCGCGACGTATCGGTCAGGTGTTGATCGTTCTGTATCAGCGAACACTGTCGTTGGATCATGGTCCGTTAGCACGTTTTACGAAATATCAAACATGCCGATATCATCCAACCTGTTCGGAGTACGGCTATGAAGCAGTCGGAAAATACGGACTCATCAAAGGCTCTTGGATGACGGCTTGGCGCATTTTGCGATGTAATCCATGGAGTCAGGGGGGAAATGACCCGGTGAAATAGACGATACAAAACAGATCCGTTTATCGGATCTGTTTCATCATGGCTTGATACACGTCTTCTTCGGTAATGGGCACTTCAAGGACTTTGATTTTTGATCCTTGTCCCTTGAGCATGTCCATTGTTGTTGGGGCAATGTCAAAAACCTCTGCAAGGAATTTGATTAAGGCCGCATTTGCTTTGCCTTCGATTGGTGCGGCAGCAAGTCGAACTTTCCACGCATGACCTTCTTGTCCGACAACTTCGGTTTTTGAGGCATTGGGGACGAGATGAATGGTGACGCGCGTTGTCATAGTTGTCACAGACTAGCAGACAACGGGCTTTTGATCAACGAGCGGGTATGAATGATTTGCGGTTCAGTGTTGCGCGGTCTACACTATTTGTATATGAGCAACGTTATCACTTGGTTTGAGCTTCCGACAGCAGATTTTGATCGAGCAGTGAAATTTTACTCAACAGTTTTAGGAAAAGAGGTGGCTGTGACTGATCGCATGGGGCAAAAGCGAGGAGTATTTCCAATGGATGGAGAGGGTGTTGGTGGTGACCTGGTTCCGCCTGGAAGCGGTCAGTTTCCATCTGCAACAGGAACACGTGTTTCATTAAATTGTGAAGGTCATCTTGATGAAGTGATTGGTCGAGTCGAAGCAGCGGGTGGACACATTCTTCAACCAAAAATGTCATTAGGTGAGCCTGGGTGGGTTGCGGTTATTAGTGATACGGAAGGGAACACCATCGGACTTCACAGCAAGACGTAAAGGAAAGGCCCACCAGAAATGGTGGGCTCGTTGTTAGATATCTTCGTGTTCGAAGTGAGACTTCTGAAGTCGCTGTAGCGTCCGTCGCACGGTTGATACATTGAGATGGCGTGACACCACGCTCATGAGGCCGAGGACGGCAGTCACACTGAACCAGTATGTGGGGATCTCTGAAGGCTCGATCCATTGAAAGATGTACGGACCACACAGGGCGAGGCCGAGTGCTTGCAGGAGCGATTTGATCTTGCCGATGGGATTCGCTTTTGCTTCCGCGGTCTCCACCGACGCGGTGAGCTCCAGGTGTGCTCGGTATGGATGCCAGGAGAGTGCTGGTCGTCGTTTGATGATTCGAATGAGCCGTTCGCCTAGATTGAACGGGTCGCGCAATAGAGACCCGATGATGTCGAACGAAATGATGCAGGTCACGACAAACGGATGAATGATGCCTCGAGCTCCCAGAACGCCAATCAACGGAAGGAGGGCAAGTTTATCGGCTAATGGATCAAACCAGGCACCGAACCACAGTTCGAGCTTCGTTCGAATGATGCCAGCGAGCTGCATGGCCTTCGCTTGTTTTCCATCCACCACATCTAGACAGCACCCCTCCACGATGAGGAGTAGCCCTGCCAGGGTATTGATGTAGAACAGAATAAAGGCACCAAACCAGACGAGGAGAATGTGCCAGAACGTGATCCAGCTTGGAGAAAGGAGTGGTTTTTGTGAGGCCCAGACCAACGTCCGTTTTGGAATGAGAAGGGTAATAACGGCGACAAGAAGACTCGATGAGAGGTAGATAAAGGACTTCAGCTCCCATGGAAGGAACTGCAAAATCACGGGATCATGCATAGCTTCCTCCTGAAAGAACCCGGCCGCACTGTAAACTACAGCGACACCATTTGCAACGCTCGAGGGAACTGGTCAGTGCACTGAGATGCGTCTATGCTGTTCTGATGCTTACTATAGAATATCTTCGTCACTTTCGTTTTTTAAACTACGCAATTTTTGATCTCGTTCTTTCGTATGTTGGTGTTCTGGTTGTGTCTCCACTACTGAATAGGCTTTTTCGAAAAATACATATTGAAATATCTTGGTGGAGCTGGCTATTTTTTACTCTCCCTATAGGAATTCTGTTTCATCTCCTGTTTAATACAATGACACCCATGACAAAACAATTTTTAGATTTGAATGGAAACTATATATTAAAACTTGTTATGTTGCTTTGCTGTGTACTTGGTGGGATGGGAGTAAGAAAGATGAAGAAATAAGGGACGTATTGAGGGTGCAAAAAACTCCGGTTGTGACCGGAGTTTTTTATTTTTTATGGTGATTATTTTACGCCTTGAGTTTGGAGATTTAAGAAGGGTAATGTCCCACCTGGAATCATTTGTGCTGGAAGATGGCCGTCCCACTTTTCAACTGCTTTCAAATTAACATAGGATGCGCCGCCCTGCTGCTGAATGGCTTCTGCTTGAATTTTAATTGCTTCTGCCTCAGCCGTTGCCTGTGCAACGCGCTGCTCTGCTTCAATCTTGATCCGTTTTAAATCGTTATCCGCCTTTTCTGCATATTGTTGTGCAACCTGTTTTTCCTCAATTGCTTGCTCATATGCTTCGGAGAAGGTCCCGTTGACGAGTGCGTATTTCGTCACCCCGAATAATGCAGGGA
>CAZNPI010000056.1:0-5821 GCA_964575015.1 uncultured Gammaproteobacteria bacterium | reverse complement strand
GTTCGACATCGGCTGAGTGCAACGTAGGTCTGGCCCGATGCAAATGCACCTCGCCCAAGATCAATCGTTACTTCGTCAAATGTTTTTCCTTGGCTTTTGTGAATCGTTACAGCCCAGGCAAGTTTGAGTGGGATCTGAGAAAAGCTTCCCATTTTTTCTTGATCAAGCGTTCGGGTAAAAGAGTCGTAGACGCTGCGATAGATGTTCCAGAGATGTGCTGAGACAGAAACAATTCCGCCCGTGTCGAGTTTGACGATCACGGATGGTCCAACATCTTCATCGATTCCAAAATCAACGACCCATCCAAGACTTCCATTGACGAATCGTCCATGCGGATCATTGGCAACACACATGACACGTGCATTTTTTTTGAGCGTGAGGATCGCATCGTTTGGTGTTTCTCGTTCCGGGAATGCTCCACGAAATTCACCTTCAAATGTTTGGATGGATCCGGGCAGCTGTGCAAGACGTTCGGTATTGAGTGTTTCCGCCGATGCATTGATTGCTGTGAGGACGATCGCTTCTTTTGGTGGTGATGCGTTGAGTCGCGTATTTAATTTGCTCAACTGCTTTTCCGTTACGGTTCGATCTCTGACCGCGTTGAGCAGTGAAACGAACGTCTTATCTTTTTGACGATAGATTTTTTCTAATTCAATACAAGAAATGCCGCCCATCGCAAAGAGCTCTTGCATCACATGTGATGCAAAAAAATAGGGTGAGTCATACAATTCGGAAAACGCTTCACGCTCCGTCGTTGTGATGACCGGAGGAAGTTGATAGAGATCACCGATGGCAACAATCCGTAGTCCACCGAACGGTGCTTTTCGTTTTCGAACAATACGTAAAAATTGATCCATGCAATCCAAGAGGTCTGCGCGAACCATGGAGACCTCATCAATGATCAACATATCTATGTTTTGGTAGATCTCTGGATTTGGTGTAGAGCTTGCTTCACTTCGTGCATGCTTCACTGTAACGTTGGGTGGAAAGAGAAAAAAACGATGAATTGTCTCACCGCCAACGTTTAGTGCGGCAACACCGGTTGGTGCGAGAACCGGCGCAACGAGTTCTGTCGTTTCTCGAAAATGTTTCAGCAGTGTGCTTTTACCTGTCCCGGCCCGTCCGGTTACAAACGTGAAAGGACCACCAGCCTCCATGAGTGAGAGTGCTGCGTCAAAAGCGGGTGTGTGATCAAGAGAGTGGGACATGGGGAGTGCAGGGATGATAAAGGGAAAGTGCTGATTGGTCTACGTTCGTTCTGTTTGATATCATGGAAGCCTATGACAATAACCTCACGAGGTGCATTAAGCGTCGTGTTTGGCATTGGTGTCTTTGGTTTGTGCTTTTCCGGCTATCTTTCGTATCTTGAGCTATTTGCAAAAACGAGTGCATCTTGTCCGTCTTTGGGAGCACCCGGAACCGTGTTTGGATATCCTGCGTGTGTGTACGGATTTTTCATGTATGTTGCAGTGGTGATTATTGCAGCTATTGGATTGAGTTCAAAAAAATAGACGTATGTCCCTTCGTTCATTGAGTGAGAGGCCACGAAGGGAGTATGTCATTGTTGCGCTGTTGTTGATTGCATTTGGTATTGATCTTGTTTCATCTTATGGTGCCCCTGCGCTTATCGTTGCTGCGGGGATTGGAGTATTTCCAACGATCATAGATGCGGTTAAAGCAATCTTTCGAAAAAAATTCACGATTGATACATTTAACACGTTTGCGGTTGCCGCGTCCTTTGCGACCGGGGAATATCGTTCTGCAGCATTTATCGGTTTGATGTTAACGTTTGCGCGATATTTGGATTGGCGTACAGAGTCACGAGCGCAGCGAGCGATTGAAGAGTTGATGCGGTTAAAGCCGTCTACGGCTCGACGGGAAACCTCCCATGGTATTGAAGAGGTTTCTGCAGATCGGGTTCAGAAGGGTGACATTCTTGTGGTTCCCATTGGAACTCGTATTCCTGTTGATGGGATTGTTGTGGGTGGTCAAGCATATGTGAATGAGGCGGCGGTAACGGGGGAGTCACGGTTGATTCGAAAATTGATTGGCGATCGAGTTGTGAGCTCCACTCTCCTTGATAGCGGAGGTTTGCGAATGCGAGCAACGGAAGTTGGGGCAGACTCGACCATTGAACGAATGGCTGCCTTGATTCAGGAGGCTACACAACATAAATCAAAAGCAGAACGAATCGCGGATCAGTTTGCGGGATTATTTTTGCCATTTGTTGCATTGATTGGTTTTGTCACGTATGCATGGACTCGTGATGTGCAGATGATGGCTGCCGTGTTTTTAGTGTCTTGTGCGGATGATATGGCTGTTGCAATTCCGCTTGCTGTCACCGCATCATTGGGACGTGCCGCAAAACGAGGCGTTATTATTAAAGGCGGAGAATGGTTAGAGGTGTTGGGACGATTGAACAGTATTGTTTTAGATAAAACAGGAACGTTGACGTACGGATCACTGGCAATCGTTCAAACGAACATTGCGCCGGGAATATCGAAGAATCAATTTTGGCGTGCGGTTGGAAGCGCAGAACTATTTTCTGAGCATCCGATTGGAAAATTAGCTTATGCGGAGGCGCGGGCAGTTGTAAAAGAAATTCCTGATCCGATTTCCGTCAAGGTCTATTCTGGCGAAGGTGTTGTTGCGGATACAACGGATGGTCATGTCGTTATTGGAACGGAATCTCTTGCGGAACGATTGGATCTGACTATTCCAAAGCGAGTGGTACAAGCAGAGCAGGATGAGGAAAAAACGGGCACGGTATTTCATGTTTTTTTGGACAGCACGTATGCCGGTACTGTATTTATTGCTGACAGGTCACGTCCTGAAGCCGCAGAGAGTTTGCGCCAGTTGCGTCTTCTTGGGATCAAGCGGATGTTTATGTTTACGGGTGATAATTTAGAGACCGCTCAGAAAATTTCGAAAGAGCTTGGGATTTCTGATGTGCGTGCGAAGATGACGCCGAAAGAAAAAATGAATGAGTTAGAAGCGTTGCTTGCAGACGGTCCCATCGCAATGGTTGGTGACGGTTTGAATGATGCGCCGGCACTTGCTCGAGCAGATGTTGGGATTGCGATGGGAAGCGGGGGAACGGCTATTGCGGCAGAGACAGCGAATGTTGTGATTTTGAGCGATGACCTGACGCGGTTGCCGGAGATTATTCGGTTGGGAAGACGGACGACGTCCGTGATTCGATGGGATATGATTATTTGGATGAGTACGAATGTTATTGGCTTGACGTTAGTTTTTACCGGTGTCCTCGGTCCTTCACTGGCTGCACTGTATAATTTTGCAACTGATTTTCTTCCGTTGGTGAACTCGCTGCGCCTATTTCGTCATTCATCCGAGCAAGATATACTCACATAACAAATATGAGCATCCTTGTTCTTGTTCGTCATGGGGAATCACGTTGGAATGAATGCAATCGATTTCAGGGTTGGGTGGATGTTCCATTGAGTGAAAACGGGATTCGAGAAGCAGAGCACTGCGCGAGGCATTGTAAAGAATTCGTTTTTTCCGCGGCATATACATCTTCGTTAGTGCGTGCGCAAGAAACGTTATTGTTGATTTTGGCACAACAAGGCCGCACCGGAGTCTTTCAACACGATCATGATCCAAGATATGCAAAATGGGTGAAGGCATCCAATCATTGTGGTGGTGATGATATTCCTATTTTTGAAACGCAAACGATGAACGAGCGATATTATGGTGATCTGCAAGGTATGGAAAAGTCAGAAGCAGAGAAAAAATATGGAAAGGCGAAAGTATTGGTTTGGAGAAGAGGATATGAAGAACGTCCGCCGCATGGAGAGAGCCTGAAAGAGGTTTTTGCTCGAGTACATCCCTATTTCATGAAGCGCGTTCAGCCAAGGCTGAAGCGCGGGGAAACGGTCCTTCTGTCTGGTCATGGAAATACACTGCGATCCATTATCATGCACTTTGAACATATCACGGAAGAAAATATCGCCTTCGTGGATTTGCCGGGGGCAAGGCCACTTGTGTATGAATTCACTCGAGGGAAATATAAGCGGATCGCAGGAGAGTATCAGTTTGATCGTCCGTTGCGATAATTTCCAAACAAAAAGCCGACGTTCAATGTCGGCTTTTTGTTTGATCTTTGTGATCGCGTTCAACGCGATGGTGACGCGGGTGGGGATTGAACCCACGACCGTTGGCTTAAAAGGCCACTGCTCTACCAACTGAGCTACCGCGTCAGGGTTGCGACATTCCTTTTTTTTCTCAATCGCGCTAAGATAGTACAGATTTTCCCTAAAGAAATCAAGTCCCCATGCATATTGCCATGATTGGTTGTAAAGGCATCCCTGCTGCCACGGCTCAAGGTGGCGGTATTGAGACGCATGTTGAGGCCTTGGCTCTGGGGTTGGTAGAAAAGGGGCACCGGGTAACGGTGTATGTTCGAGGCTATGCAAATCCAGGTCATCGGGTTACCTGGAAGGGTATTCGATTGATTCAACTCCCTAGCTTGCATTTCAAAAATCTTGATTCAATTACGCATTCATTGATTGCGTCCATTCATGCGCTTTGTTATCCGTGTGACGTGATTCAGTATCATGGTGTTGGTCCATCAACCGTTGCATGGATTCCCCGAATCTTTCGTCCGGATAAAAAAGTCGTTGTCACGTTTCATAGTCGTGATCGGTTTCATGAAAAGTGGGGTTGGTTTGCTCGGATGTATCTTGCGTATGGCGAATGGACGTCTGTGGCATTTCCTCATGCAACTATTGCCGTGTCTCATGTGATTCAATTGTTTTGTCAAAAGATGTTTCACGCAAAACGGGTCCAGCACATTCCAAATGGCGTTACGATCCCATCGCTTCATCCCGGTACTAACCTTCTTGCATCACTGGGATTAAAGCCAAATGAATATTTTTTCACATTAAGTCGTTTAGTTGCGCACAAGGCAATTGATGATGTGATTCGTGCGTTCGCAGACGTGCAGACAACGAAGAAGCTCGTTGTCATTGGATATGCAACGTATGATGATATTGAGTATGAGGAGCGGCTGCAACGACTTGCGGCGAAAGATCCTCGAGTGATTCTTGTTGGAAAGCAGCAAGGCCTTGCGCTGCAGCAGTTGATTGCAAATGGCTATGCAATGGTTCATGCATCACGGAGCGAAGGATTGTCTGTAGCAATTCTTGAAGGGATGTCATATGGAAAAGCGGTGATCATGAGTGATATTCCAGAGAACCTTGAAGTGATTGATCATTCCGGTATTGCATTTCATGTAGGGGATATCACTTCCTTGCGTGATGTATTGCAAATGGCAGTGGATGATCCAACGATGATAGAGGAGCGGGGGATTCGAGCTCGAGAGGTGGTCAAAATACTCTATTCGTGGCAGTCTGTTATTGACCGAACAGAACGACTTTATAAAGAACTCCTTGCTGTATGAATCATGTAGCACAATTTTCCACGTTACGAACCGCGATTGAGCGCCTGGATGCGACGCGACGAGAGCTTCAAGGCCTGAGTGCAAATGCGCAGCGCTTGTCAAAACAAGCGATTTTTTCATTACAACGCGGTGATGCGGCACGCGCAACGGACTTATTGAACGAGGCTGATGTCTTGTATAAACAGGGTGATGTATTGGTAAAAAAAGAGCCGCGACTTCATGCAGAAGGGATTTGGCGTGCATCCCTTGAAGAAAATGCTGAGGCTCGATTTTTTGAGCGAGCAATTCAAGGACGTTCATTGTTTGCCGGTCGACAGGTGAAAGAGGAGCCGGATATTGTGCTTGGTGGATTATCTGATTGTGTTGGTGAGCTTGTTCGGCAGGCGACATTAGCTGCAA
>CAZNPI010000055.1:1676-6111 GCA_964575015.1 uncultured Gammaproteobacteria bacterium | reverse complement strand
GCATGTTCATGATTTGCATCTTCAGATCATCATCTTTTGACGGCTTGCTGTCGCTATCCGTGAATCCGATTTCCTGTCGGGTTGTTCCCCATTCAAGAATCTTGTCCGAACCGATGTTTGACGTCATGATGATGATCGTATTTTTGAACGATACGGTGCGTCCTTTTCCATCTGTCAATCGGCCGTCGTCTAAGACTTGGAGCAATGAGTTGAAGATTTCAGGATTTGCTTTTTCAACTTCGTCCAAGAGCACGACGGAGTATGGGCGTCTGCGAATTTTTTCCGTGAGCTGCCCGCCTTCATCGTGTCCAATATATCCAGGAGGGGAGCCGATCATGCGGGCAACACTGTGACGCTCGCCGTATTCACTCATGTCTAATCGAACAATGGCGTTCTCGTCATCAAACATGACTTCGGCGAGAGCCTTTGCGAGCTCTGTCTTTCCGACGCCTGTTGGGCCTAGGAAAAGGAATGAGCCGATTGGGCGTTTATCCTCGCTAATACCGGCGCGAGAGCGTCTGAGCGCATTGGAGATGGCATGGACAGCTTCTTCCTGCCCGACAACGCGCTTATGCAGCTCTGTTTCAAGATGCGCTAGTTTTTCCGTTTCTGATTGCAACATGCGAGTTACCGGAATTCCGGTCCAGCGAGCAACAACGCGGGCAATATCTTCTTCCGTGACGGCATCACGCAACAGTCCACGTTGACCCTGTAATTGTTTGAGTTTTCCTTCACCCTCGGTGAGGTCTTTCTGCGCTTGTGGAAGTTTGCTGTATCGAATTTCAGAAACCTTTTCTAAATCGCCACTGCGTTCTGCAATTTCAGCCTGGCTCTTAAATTTTTCAATGCGTTGTTTTAGTTCAGCATTTGAAGTGACGATATCTTTTTCCGCATTCCAAGCCAGCTCCATCGTATGAACGTTTTCTTGAATTCCTGCGAGGTGCTGTTCAAGTTCTTTGAGGCGAATCTTTGATGGGGCATCTTCTTCCTTCGAGAGTGCGCGCTTTTCGATTTCCAATCGCATCATTTCGCGTTTTGCTTGGTCAAGTTCATCCGGCATGGATTCAACCTGCATTTTTAACGCAGCAGCTGCTTCGTCAATGAGATCAACGGCTTTATCCGGCAAGCTACGATCAGTGATATAGCGAGATGAGAGCGTTGCGGCTGTGACGAGTGCGTTATCCGTGATACGTAAACCGAAATGGAGTTCATACTTATCTTTGATGCCACGCAAGATTGCAACCGTATCTTCAACAGATGGTTCATCAACAAAGACCGGCTGAAAGCGACGTTCGAGCGCCGCATCTTTTTCGATGTATTTCTGGTATTCCTTTAATGTTGTTGCGCCAACAGCGCGAAGCTCACCACGAGCAAGCGCTGGTTTTAAGAGATTCGACGCATCGAGTGATCCGCCTTCTCCAGATGCGCCCGCTCCGACGAGTGTGTGTAATTCGTCGATAAAGAGAATAATTTTCCCATTTGATTTTTCAACTTCTTTGACCACGGCTTTTAACCGTTCTTCAAATTCACCGCGAAACTTTGTTCCGGCAACAAGAGCGCCAACATCAAGTGCAACGATGGTTCGATCTTTGAGCGATTCAGGAACATCTCCAGCAATAATGCGTTGAGCCAATCCTTCAATGATCGCAGTTTTTCCGGTTCCAGCTTCACCGATCAAAACCGGATTATTTTTCTTGCGTCGGGTTAATACTTGCATCACTCTTCGAATTTCTTCATCCCGTCCAATGACAGGATCAAGTTTTTCTTGACGCGCCAGTTCAGTGAGGTCGCGTGAGTATTTTTCTAGAGCTTGATATTTTGCCTCAGGTTCCGCGGAATCAACAGTTGCATTTCCACGAACATCTTTTAGTGCTTTGAGGATTGTATCTGTCGTGACCCCTGCTTGATGCAGAATCTCTGCGGTATCGTTTCGTCCATCCGCAAGTGCCAAGAGAAGGTGTTCTGTTGAAATATATTCATCCTTAAAAAATTGTGCAGCGCGTTCAGCGTTCACAAACATCTGTGTGAGGTCTGGAGAGAGGTGGATTTGGCCCAGTGCACCAGAGTATGAAGAGGACACGCGGGGGAGGTGGAGCAGGGCTGCATCAATCGATGCCTTTAAGGCTTCTGTATTTGTTTGAAGCTTCTTCAAGATTGAGGGTACGACACCGCCCTCCTGATCAATTAATGAGGCAAGGAGGTGAATCGGCTCAAGCGCTTGTTGCCCGTTTGTATTGGCTAACTGATGGGCTAATTGAATCGCTTCTTGTGATTTTGCGGTAAAATTTTGGGGAACCATAAGATATTAGCAGTCTATACACGGGACTGCTAAAAGTCAACCAGGTTATTCGTCGCCCCTATTTAACCGGCTTTTCTATCAAGAATACGGCGTTGATATCGTAATATTCGATGTGAACTGGTCCCTCAGTTGTTGAAACATCGAGTGCTTTTGGAAGGCCGTTGACGACACAAACGGAAATGTCGTTTGCTTTTCCTTCGGGAGTTTTAATTTGTGTTTTGTATACGTCACATCCTTGAAGACCGTCATAGGATTTGGTGACAGGGATAGCTGCGTCTTTGCCAAGCATATCAACATTGGCATTTCCATTCAGGGTGTTGTTCAATGTTGTGCCAATTGTTTTTGCGTTAATCGTCTTGGTGAGATTCATCCACGGTTGATCGGAGACACGCATGTAGAAGCTTGTTCCAACGGAAATAATTTCGGCCGTTGTTGTGCTTCCAATATTTTGAACCGTTCCGTGAAACCGATCTGGTTTTGAAAATTCAAGAAGTGCATTGATATTTTTATTTGGACCGGTGATGGTGATTTTAGATCGAAATGATTTCGTATTCTTGAATCGATCTACCACGCCAAGAAGTTCTTTCCGAATTTCTTCTTGGGTTAGGGGGCGCTTTGTGTCTGTATTGATGGTTCCGGATGATCCTTTTTGATTTGAGCCATTTTGAGGCACTTGCGTACTTTTCGCGCATCCAGCCCCTAGGCTGATAACGGCGATACAACTGCACAGGATGGCGAAAGAAGGTCTATTCATAGATGTCTAAAGTAGTGTAGCATACCTTTTATCTATGTCTGGTACCCTTTATGTCGTTGCTACGCCCATCGGGAATTTGGAAGATTTAACGTTTCGGGCAAAACGAATCCTGTCTGAAGTTGATATGATTGTCTGTGAAGACACGCGAGTAACCTCGCGCTTGTTAGCTGCATACGATATCCGAAAGACGCTTCGTTCGCTTCATGAGCATACGACTCCGGCTCAGATGGCCGCATTGATTCGTGAACTCATCGGAGGTAAATCTGTTGCGTATGTTTCCGATGCAGGAACCCCTGGGGTGAATGACCCGGGTGGAAAGATGGTTGAAGCTGCATATGAGGCGGGTATTCGAGTCGAACCAATTCCTGGTGTCTCTGCATTAACCGCGGCAATTTCTGTA
Source organism: uncultured Gammaproteobacteria bacterium (assembly GCA_964575015.1). GTDB lineage: Bacteria > Patescibacteriota > Patescibacteriia > 2-12-FULL-60-25 > 2-12-FULL-60-25 > JAGOQX01. The sequence goes on along the minus strand of CAZNPI010000055.1, from coordinate 2,658 downwards.
TGTGGATTTGCGATGGATGATTTCACGTATCTTGGTTTTGTGCCGCATAAGAAAGGACGTCAAACATTTTTCAAGTTGGTTGCTGAGCGTACAGACCCCAGCGTCTTTTTTGAATCAACACATCGAATGTTGAAGACGATTGAAGAGTTAGAAAAATCACTTGCCCCGAATCGGATGGTGTATGTTGGAAGAGAGCTCACAAAAATGCATGAAACAAGTTACCGTGGAACGGTCGCAGAAATTCATCAGGCACTTGATGCGACAAGCTGGAAAGGGGAGTTTGTGATCATCATTGGACCAGAGCGGAAGGCTCTACCAAAAGCATAACGAGTTGGGTACACTAGCACTACTTCTATGTTGATTGTGAATATTATTTTAGTGGTAGCACTACTAGGATTTGTTGGAGCAGGATACAAGGATGGATTGATTCACAGTCTTGGTCGTGTGATCGGTGCTGTATTGGCATTCATTGCTGCGAAGAGTTGGTCATTGTTCGCATTGCCGTATGTTGCGTGGGTCGTGCCGGCAGCGTGGTCAAAGGCTGCGGCGTTCGTGATCGTATTTCTCGTTGTTCATCAGCTGATCGGGTTTGTTTTTCGACTGATTGATGGCGTGTTTCAAATTCTGTCTGCTCTGCCCGGTATATCGTATATTGATAAAATATTAGGTGGGGCACTCGGTCTTGTTGAAGGCGTTGTGATGATCGGCGGTGCAACGTATTTGATTTTGACATTCAATATCGAACCACATCTTGTGACTTGGGTGCAGTCATCGATTGTTGCGGCGCAAACAAAACATGTGTTCTTACTCGTCTTAGGATTTTTAGTGTGACCCCCCGTCTCGTTGATAGCCATTGTCATCTTAATTTCCCTTCGTACGATATTGATCGTGCGGAGATGCTGGCGCGGATGCGAGCGGCGAGCGTGTGGGGCATCACGGTTGGTACAGGAATGAGTACGAGTAAAGATGGAATCGCCATCGC
>CAZNPI010000055.1:0-1666 GCA_964575015.1 uncultured Gammaproteobacteria bacterium | reverse complement strand
GAACGACGGCGTGTGGGCAACGGTCGGGTATCATCCAGAATATTTGACGAGTACATTTCGAGATCCCGCAGAAGGGGAGATCGGAGAATTTGATATCGCAGAACTACGACGACTCGCACAGTCATCAAAAAAAGTTGTTGCTATTGGAGAGACGGGTTTAGATTTTTTCCGAATTGATGAAGATCTTGATATTGAAGAAGCAAAAAAGAAACAGGAGGTTGCATTCCTTGATCAGATTCATCTTGCACAAGAATTAGATATACCGGTTGTCATCCACTGTCGTGAGGCGCTTGGTCGTCTTGCGGAGATTGTCCAAGATGAACAAGTTCAGGGGCGAAGCGTGAAGGGCGTTGTGCATTGCTACACCGGCACTTGGGTTGAAGCCGTTCCGCTTCTTGATCTTGGCTTGTTCCTATCGTTTACTGGGATTATCACGTTTCCGGTCAAAAAGACGCAGGATCCAGAAACCCATATGCATCGTGTCATCGAGCGCATGCCCCTTGATCGTTTGATGATTGAGACAGACGCTCCATTTTTAGCGCCTGTTCCGTATCGTGGACAACGCAATGAACCGGCATATGTGAGGTGTATCGCAACTGAAATTGCGAAGTTGCGGGGAATCGATGGAGAAGAGGTTGAACGGCGCACAACGACAAATGCATTAGCCTTTTTTCGCCTCCATTGACGGCTCTTTCGTCCGCCTGTATGATCTTGGCGTCTTTTATGGACAAAAAGAGCGCTGACGGAGCCGTATCACAGTTGAAAGCGCTTGGACTCGTGTGGGATTTATTGCTTGCGATCGCACTTCCGGTGATCGGACTTGCATTGCTCGGTCAATATCTTGATCGACGATGGCATACGGCGCCAGCATTTATCCTTATTGGTCTCGTGGTCTCGCTCGTGCTCACCGTTTTTCTCGTGAAACGAAAGGCGCAGCAGATCCAGAATGATTTGAAAAAACCCCCAGTACCATGAACGTCCCTCTTGTCGCAGAAACAATCGGTCACATCGGAAATTTTCCGGTGACGAATACGCTTGTCAATTCAACGATCTTGATGCTGATTTTTGTTGGGTGTGCATGGTATTTGAAATCACGTATCACGAAAGTTCCGGGGAAGTTCCAGAATGCGATGGAGTCGATGATCGAATTTTTGCTTGGATATTTTGATCAGGTAACGAATGATCGAAAAAAGTCTGTTCAATTTTTCCCGATTGTTGGTACGTTGTTTTTGTTTATTTTGCTTTCTAATTGGTTAGGCCTGCTTCCAGGATCTGGATCTATTGGTATTTGGGAGGCGAAAGAAGGTGCATTGGAACTTGTTCCTATTATGCGATCGGCAAATAGCGATTTGAATATGACAATCGCCATGGCCGCGTTTTCTGTCATTGTTTCGCATTTGTTCGGCATGTTTAGCTTGGGGTTTTTTACGCACTGGAATAAGTTTATTCAACTCGGAACCGTGTGGCAGGCCGTAAAAACATTGAAACCAATTACGATGTTGACGGCGTTTGTTGAGTTTCTTGTCGGGTTTATCGAATTATTTTCTGAAGCAGCGAAAATTGTTTCCCTTTCTCTTCGTCTGTTCGGAAATGTATTTGCCGGAGAGGTGTTGCTCACAGTGATCTCCAGTCTTGTTTCCTACTTCGTTCCGCTTCCGTTTATGGG
>CAZNPI010000054.1:1806-6158 GCA_964575015.1 uncultured Gammaproteobacteria bacterium | reverse complement strand
TAACGCCAATAAACGTCTTCAGCATCAAATTAAAATGCATCACATCCGTAAACACACCACCACAATCCGGACATTTCAAATCAGCAATTTCAGGTGAGCGTTCCTTGTCATACCCTGGCTCCGCCTGCTTTGCCTCGAGAAGATGATCTGCACGGAAACGACGATGACAACGCTTACATTCAACTAACGGATCCGAAAAATTCTGCAAGTGACCGGACGCTTCCCAAATTTTCGGATGCTGAATAACGGGCGTATCGATTCCCACAACATCATCGCGACTTTGGACAAAACGGTTCCACCAAGCATCTCGAATATTGTTTTTTAACTCAATGCCATACGGGCCAAAATCCCAAGCGTTTGCAAAACCGCCGTAGATCTCAGAATCCGGATAGACAAACCCGCGTCGCTTACAGAGCGACACGAGGAGATCCATTTTTTGTTCAGGGGAAATTGGCATAGAAATTAAACCGTTAAGACTTCTTCATCTTTTTCTTTCACGCGATCGTCAATTTCCGCATTATACTTTGCAATAACCTTGTCCAAGTCTTCCAGCAATCGGAATCGCTCATCTTCACCCATCTCTTTATTTTTTTCACTTTGTAGTACTGCTTCACGAACAGCTTCGCGAACGCCGCGAATACCAATACGTGCTTGCTCCCCTTTTTGATGAACAACCTTTGCTGTTTCTTTTCGTTTTTCTTCCGTCATCATCGGCATGGACAATCGAATGACGGTTCCTGCAACGTTCGGCTGCATTCCCAAATTTGCCGCGATCAATGCTTTTTCAATCTCTTTTACAACAGATCTATCCCAAGGCTCGATCTGAACAGTTTTTGCATCCGGTACCGAAATAGAAGCAAGGCCTTTGAGCTCCATCATCGAGCCATAGGCCTCAACTTTTACATCTTCAACAATAGCTGCATTCGCACGTCCGCTGCGGATATTATGCAATTCTTTATCCAAATGTTCGATGACATTTTGAAACTCTGGTTTGGCTGCTTCGATATGGTTAGGCATAGGAAAATCAAAGCCAGTGTGCCAGTTTCCTGCCCTTCCGTCAACCTGATTTTTTACGCCTATTGCGTGACCGGAGCCACTGTTCCGAGATAGATGACGTTTGAATCCATTGGATCAATCATGACTGTTGAACCAATTTGCGTTGTTGGGAGTTTTTTCGGAATCCAGGTTGCACCGCCATCATTACTAAACTGTAAAACCGATGTTCCGGTATAGACCAAATGTTTTGTATTTTTTGGATCAACAGCCAACGAACTAATCTTGATTGAGCCTGGAGGTGATGTTAACGGAATCGCGCTCCATGTTGAACCTCCATCTGTTGATTTGATAATTCCGTATTTTGAAACTTCGTAGACCGTATTTGAATCAATTGGATCAAGCACAACCTGAATCACACGACGCGCATCTTGAAATTCTTCACCAAATTCTTTTTTGATCTGCGTCCATGTTGTTCCGGAATCTGTTGACTTGAGGATACCTTCACCCTGAGTTCCAACATAGATCGTGCGTGAATCATGACGATCAATGACCATACTCGTGATTGCAACACCGTCAACACGTTTTGATGTTTGCCAAGACACTCCTGAATCAATGGAACGGAATACATCTCCATCAGATGTGCCTGCAAATAAAATCGTTGGGTTAAACCAATCAATAGCGATCTGCGTAAATACCTTATCCGTCCGAGGATCAAAGAAGATTTGGGCCCAATCACGACCACATGTCAGTGTTTTGTAAATCTTATTCGCCATCGTCGCATATACCGTGCATTTATCCTTCGGATCAACAGCTACTGCATTCACACGTCCGGATGACAATACACTTTTTGCAGGCTCGGTTGAATTTGATTGCTGCCATGAATCACCTCCATCGAGAGAAACGATCAACCCATTCGCCCGTGTTGCTGCATAGATCGTGTTGTGATCTTGCGGATCAACTGTCATGGACAAAATAGAATAATTTGCCAATGCTGTTGTCACTTTCGGACCGGTGACTGTCGCGCGCTTCTGTACCCACGTTTGCCCACCGTCAGATGTTTTCCAAATACCACCATCCGGACCGGTTGGCGCAGTCGTTGTACTGCCGAAACACCCGGCCCCAAAGAAGAATAAAAATGCACTTGCTACGGCGAGACGAGAACGTAATGGGGAAAAGTTCATAGAGGATTAGGAACAGTATATACGAGTGGGAGAGAAACGGGGAGATGCCCCGGCAACAGTTGCTGAAGAGATGCGGGATCAAGACGTGAAAGACGCGCTACACTTGCCTCAAGAGGAATGCGGATCGGCACGCCGCTCCCAACAGAGCGCCAGGCGGTGAGTAAGCCGGCACCAAGAACCAATGCGAGTTCCGGGTGCGCAACACACTCATCCCCCATCGCTTGCATTGCCCGAGACAACGACTCGCGCCAAGCTCCCAAAGAATCTGATTCTGATTCACAGGAATTTGAAAGACGTTCAACGCAATACAATCCTTCACCCGTATTTTTTGCTTCCAAGATTTCTTTCACAAATCGCGTGCCATAATCATGATTCGGGTCAATCGGTTCTAGCGCCAGACCAGGTCTACCGTGCGCTGCTGTTGCACGAGCAACTGCAACCTCATGCGCGACATTTCGTTTTTCTAATGCCTCAGCAATATCCTGTTGTGATACTAAACCGAACGGCAACACAACACTTCGACTTTTCAACGTAGCCGGAAGACGACTCGCATCATCAACAACCATAATAGCAACAGCGCCCGCGGCTGGCTCCTCGATTACTTTCAATAGTGCGTTCGTACCGGATTCATTCAAACGATCTGCATTTGGAATATATAAAACGAGACGTGACGCAGAAAGCGGACGCATCCCTAATCGCTCACGAGCCGCGCGAACCTGTTCAATGGAAATTTGATTCTTCCCCTCTTCAGGTTCAAGCAACACGAGATCAGGATGATGCTTCCATTGTGATGATAAAACCTCTTCACCGAGCAAGACGGAAACAAAACGCTCTGCGATCAGATGCTTTCCAAGATGAGGTTCGCCGCAAAAAATAAAAGCTGCTGGCGGATGATCACACGCAGATTCAAGTACTCGCCGATTTGCGGCGTGACCGATGAGATCGTTTCCGAGGGATGGCATGAAAAAGATGGTACAAGGTCACCCTGTGTCTGTCACCCCCGGTACGCCTCAAAATCAAACATGACTGCATTTGCTATACTAAACCAATATCTGCCCTCATCTATTCTATGAAAAAATTTAACGTTTTATACGTTACCTGTATCACATTATTCAGCTCTTTTCTTCTTTGGAGAGCGCCCTCCGCACTCGCATCAATGCACAATCAGTTGATTAGAGGTGAAACAAATTCAACCGTATATCTCGCCTATGATGGGAATCGATACGCATTCCCGAATGAAAAAACATTCTTTTCCTGGTATCCTGATTTTTCTACAGTATCCCAAATCAGCGACGCGGATTTAGCCAACATCCCACTCGTTGGCAACGTCACGTATCGTCCCGGAATAAAGATGATCAAGATCACAACGGACCCAAAAGTATACGAAGTATCATCAGGAAGCGTCCTGCGCTGGATCACGAGCGAATCGCTGGCACGCGCATATCACGGGAACGACTGGAAAAATGAAATTCATGATGTGCCGGATGCTTTTTTTGTGAACTATACGATTGGGGATCCCATTATCTATATTGAAAACTACAACCCTGTCGCGGAAATGAATCGGAATCCGGTCTTTACACCTCGAAAAAAAGAAGGCTGTTTATATGCTAATCCATCCTGTTCGATCAATGAATCCTGTACACCAGAGAATGTTTGCATACCGTCCGGCTGTCAATGCAAAGCCTTTGAGGGCTGCATAAACGGCATCTGCGTGCCTTTTGCCGTTCAATTCAATCAACCTTCACAAACACCCCCAACGACACCACAAGCATCACAAGTCGGCTGTCAGTACCATGCGCCTGATTGCGGACCGAATTCTGTATGCTCAAATAATATCTGCATTCAAAAAATTGGCTGTACCTATCACAACCCAGATTGCAACAACGGATATACATGCAACCAAAACCTAAATCAGTGCGAGACGATACCTGCCATTCCCCTCCATCAAACATGTACGAACCAAGAATGCGAGGGTGTGCGCCCAGACTATACGATTATCACGCGACCGCTCTTTATTGAAGCATTACAACCGTTTATTCATTGGAAAAAATCGCAAGGATACAGTGTTGGGGTAATTACCGTTGAATATATCAATGATTCACGTACAGCTCATACTGTTTCAGAAAAAATAAAACAATATATCGCAAAAAATCATTTGGTAAGCATCTCTCAAAT
>CAZNPI010000054.1:0-1796 GCA_964575015.1 uncultured Gammaproteobacteria bacterium | reverse complement strand
GATTGTCCCTGACACAGATGACGGACCGCAGGTAAAAAGGAGGAAAAAATAAAACAATATATTCAGCAGATGACCGGTCCAAACCGATATTTCCTACTCGTTGGAACGACACGCGTTCAACCGAATTATACTTTTACTCCAGCTAATGCTGTTGCCGTTCTACAAAACACAAATGGAATGTACGATCTTTCAAATCCATGGAATGTGCCGAGCGGTTACGTTCTATTAAATAGCACGCCTGGTGCGACGACAGGCACGATGATGCTTTCCGATGTCTATTATGCAGATGGCTCCAACTGGGACAAAGATAACGATGGCGTTCTTGATATAAAATTATTTTCAGAGCAGATTGGATTCAATGCGGTTGTTGGACGTTGGCCAGCTACCACGGTGAATGATGTGAAAAATATAAGCAACAAAACCATGATGGTACAACCGGCATCACTCGTAGAGCTCTGGTCAAACGACACATGGAAACCCCCGACGTATAACCAAGACGGATTGGCGTCCTGTGCGTCTATTCCGCAATACCTCTTAGATAGTGGATCAACATCTATTTGGTGTAGTGCACAAAAAAATCTTACCGCTGAAAAATATAATATCCACTTTGTTCCAGCCGCAATCGCTGCATCCGATAATAAAACGTTTGTAGATTATTTCACATCTGCACATGAAATCGTTTCTGGATTATTCCATGGCTCCCTTGAAGGTATCGAGGGCATGACATCGAGTGACGTGATAAAATTTTCGACTATTTTTCCCCTCTATCTTCCTCAATCATGCTCAATGGTTCATTATTATCTTTCAGAATCATCAAACGCATTTAGCGCGGCCGTTGTCAATACATCAAAGGGGCCCGCCTCTCTCGCAATTCCTCCGAATTACTTCGCCTTTTTCCAAGGACTCGCTCAAGGCAAAAATCTTGGAGATGCATTTTATCCAAAAGAATCAAATTGGAATATGAATTATTGGTACACCACATTGTTCGGAGACCCAACACTCCACGCGCTCAAGTAAATAAAAGCCCCCGACCACGCTTGCGCGTAGCCGGGGGGTGAGGTCGACCGAGAGGCTCAGAACTGGCAGTTCCAGCCCTTCTCGGTCAGGTTGTCGACGATGACGAGCGCGACGTTCTTGGCGTCGTGGTCCTTCACCGTGACGGACCCGTCGAGCGGCTTGGCGCAGCCGTAGCTGACCTTGCCGTCGTGGTAGTCGTAGCACTGGAAGCGGAACGACTCCGCCGCCCAGACCGGCGGGGTCTGGACCGAGTACGCCCCGCTGCTGTCGATGACCGCGCCGCCGAGGTCGAGCCAGGTCGCGAGGTTCGCGACGGGCTCCGCGGTCTTCGACTGGCTCGGCCACGGAAGGAACTGGGCCTCCTTGTCGTCGCGGAGGTCGCCCTTCGCGACGGGGCTGCCCATGCACACGCGCATGTCCGCGTGGCTCCCGGCGGGGTTGCCGGTGAACGTGATCGTGTAGACCACCGTGGCGTCGGCCGGGCCGGCCGGCTCGGTCGTGGTCGTCGCCGACCCGCCCTTGCCACCGTGACCGGGGTCGGAGTTGACCGACCCGCCCGCGCCGCCGGCGTGGTGGTGCCCGCCGGTCGCGGTGGTGCTGGTGCTGTCGCCGCCCTTGCCGCCGCCTCCGCCGACCCCGCTCGCCGTCGTGGCGGTCGCGGCCGTGGTGGTGTTGCTGTCGGCTGCGCTGTTGCTGCAGGCGACGATGACGAGCGCGAAGAAGAACATGATCGAGAGCGAAACGCTGCGAGGGGTATTCCCCATGGCCTTGCCTCCTAG
>CAZNPI010000053.1:5843-6166 GCA_964575015.1 uncultured Gammaproteobacteria bacterium | reverse complement strand
GAAAATGCCCGAGCGATGTACTTACTCTACTCGATAACAAACCCTTTCACAAACGTTTTGTATTCTGTATTTTCAAACCCAGCGTCCGCATCAGTCCCTGGCGATGTTCGCATGAGTGCATACACTGTGCGGTCACCCCAGATAAACCGTCCATACGAAATTGTTTCGTTTGTAGGATTTTTTACAGCAAAATCGAGGGCAGGATGATCTGCGAGCGCGGTTAGGCGGAGCGTTTCGGCTCTCTGAGACCAAGCATCAGCAGGAGGCCGAGGGCGAGGAAGACGGCGGTGACGGCGACGCCGAGCCGCTGGCTGCCGGTCAGC
>CAZNPI010000053.1:0-5833 GCA_964575015.1 uncultured Gammaproteobacteria bacterium | reverse complement strand
GAAACCAATTCCATTTTGTCATATTGTACCGAATTTCCGTCTACCAGGCTTTGCAACGATTTTTGCAAAATAATCTCTGGCGTATCAGTTATTTTTGCTCCATCACTAAAGCCGTTTACAGCAATGGTATAGACGCTGCCGTATTCATCTTTGACTGTGTATAAATCATAATTTGTCATTTTTTCATACGGCGTTGGAAATGAATTAGCGGCGTGTTCAGGTGTGCCTGGTACGTGCGCAGACCAAGCTCCATCGGGCGATGATAAATCCGCCCATACATTTTTGGATTCAGTTCCTTTTTCCGAAACAGTTTTCGATGTTCCACAGCCCGTTGTAAAAAGAGCGCTCACTAAGAGTATAGCGATGGCAAGTGGGTACATGAAGGTGGTATTTTTTTGTATGGCATGCATATGATAATAATGATTAATGACACGATAAACAATAAAGCAAGCAACTAGTACGACGTATAGTTATATAATTTTAGTGAAGCGTGCTACTTTTTTTCCATTGTATTCAACTGTGGCAATAAAATCGCTCAGCGGCCGTGCCCATAACGATCCTGCTGGATAGTCATCTTTATCTTCAAGTGATCGGTACATAACAACCAGCTCAAGTCGATCACCGTGGTGCATATTGCCAACGCCAAAGACTTCATAAAAGCCGCCTTTGTAATGCTGATATGTTCCCAAAGCAAGTGTGTGCATAATGGTAGTATACTATCACATTAAAAGTACTGGTCAAGCAAACAAAAAACTCCTCACGAGAGGAGTTTGTATAAATGTGCCCAGAGAGAGAATCGAACTCTCATGACCTTGCGATCGCGGGATTTTGAGTCCCGTGCGTCTACCAATTCCGCCACCGCGGCCCCATCTGTGCAGATAGAATGTGATGTTCTGTCGACTGTGATGTGGCAAAATATACCGAATGAATCGGCCTGCGTCAATAGGCCTTGCCCGTTTGTCTTCACGTGGGATACACTGCTTGCGATTCACCCTACTATGGGCCGCATCATTTCCGTCGTAAACCAAAAAGGAGGCGTGGGAAAGACCACGACAACCATTAACCTCGGCGCGTATTTGGCTGAGGCGGGAAAATTTGTCTTAATTGTTGATTTAGACCCGCAAGCAAATGCGACGTCTGGTATTGGTATTGATCATCGTTCGCTTGAGCGTGGTGTGTATGAGGCTGTGTTGGGCAACGTACGCATGCGCGAAATCGTGCAACCTACGGCGCATCAAACATTGCGTGTGGCGCCTGCGACGAGTAGTTTGGCTGGTTTGAATATCGAACTCGTTTCCATGGAACGACGTGAGTTTCGGTTATTTGATTCTTTGCTCGAGGTTCGAAATGATTACGATTATATTTTAATTGATTGTCCGCCAACGCTTGGATTAATCACATTGAATGGTATCGTTGCTTCAGACGAAATATTGATTCCGGTGCAGGCAGAATATTTTGCGCTTGAAGGTCTTGGGCAGCTTCTTGAAACCGTGAATTTGGTTCGTGAACGCATCCGTCCGGAGATAGATATTCTCGGAGCCGTGCTAACGATGTATGATGGTCGTACGAAACTTTCCGATGATGTGCTGCAAGAGCTCTATAAATATTTTCCAAACAACATCTTCCGCTCCGTGATTCCACGTAGCGTGCGTTTGGCTGAGGCTCCGTCATTTGGACGATCGATTATGAACTTTGATGTAAACTCAAAAGGTGCGAAAGCGTATGAGCGCCTAGCACGTGAGATTTTAGACGGTGAAGCGCAGCGACTATTCGTATGATGATGGGACGCCAATCCGGACTCGGACGCGGCCTTGGTGCCCTGATCCCTCCAAAAACTTCTACGCAACAAGCGCAGGATATGATGGATGTTGCTGAACCGGTTGTGCCAGCGCAATCGATGTCATTTGAAAATCTTGCCGATTTCGACGATCACCATCAGACAAGTCTTCATATTGTTCCGCTTGATCAGATCGATGCAAATCCACATCAGCCGCGTGAACAGTTTGATCATAATCATTTAGAGGATCTCGTTTCATCTATTCAGCGTCATGGCGTGATGCAGCCATTGGTTGCAACGCGAGGGAAGGACGGAAGATATGAGTTGATTGCCGGTGAACGACGTTTACGCGCAGCAAGAATTGCAGGGCTGGCAACGGTTCCGGTAATCGTTCGAACTGCTACGGAGCAGGAAAAGCTTGAACTTGCCATTATTGAAAATGTTCAGCGTCAGGACTTGAATCCGGTTGAAGAGGCGCGTGCATATTTACGATTACAAAATGAGTTTAATTTGACGCAGGATGATATTGCGCATCGTGTTGCAAAGAGCCGACCTCAAATCACCAACACAATTCGCTTGCTTCAATTGCCGGGAGAAATTTTGCAGGCGTTGAATGAGGGGAAGATATCGCCATCAAATGCAAGAACGCTTCTTTCATTAACAACGGATCAGGAACGAATGGAGTTGTTTCATGCAATGCTTGAGGGGAATTTTACGGTACGTCAAACTGAGGCACGTGTTCCTCATGTTCGATCTCGTTCGTCAAAACAGAATGATCCAAATATTACGGCAACAGAACATGATCTTCGCGCAATCTTTGGAACGCGGGTTCACATCAAGCGTGACGCCAGAGGTGAAGGGGAAGTCCGTATTACCTTTTTAAATGATGAAGATTTGAGTGAGATCGTCCGAAAGTTGAAAGGTGCGCGCTAGATTTATTTCTTCAGAAGTTTTTTCGGGATGACATCGCGGATCCATTTGGCGATGCCAGCTCGGGCAAACTGTCTAATTTTTGCTTTTGCATGGCGGGTTTTTGCAAATTTAATCCAATCAGGACTTGGTCCTTTTCGATTTTTATCTAAGATGATCTCGACGATGTCACCGCTTTTGAGTGGACGTTGGAGTTGAGCGACCTCATCATTGATTTTCGCGCCGGTACACGTATTTCCGATATCTGTATGAATAGCGTAGGCAAAATCAACCGGTGTTGAGTCTTCTGGGAGATCGATCACATCACCTTGAGGGGTGAAGACGAAAATACGATCTTTGAACAGATCTATTTTAACGTCTTCCATGGCTTTCATGTATTTTCGATTGTCTGAAATTTCTTTTTGCAAATCAGCGAGTTGATTCATCCAATCAATCCGTGTTGATTTTTCTTCGTTCGGGACGTGTTGTTTTGCCTTATCTTCATCGTATGACCAGTGGGCAGCAATACCGAATTCAGCCATGTCATGCATTTCTTGTGTCCGAATTTGAAATTCAACAATCTCGCCATCATCACAAAAGACCGTGGTGTGTAGTGATCGATACCCATTTGGTTTTGGTTGTGCGATGTAATCCTTGATGCGTCCTTTGAGCGGGGTCCATCGTCCGTGAATGACGCCAAGCGCGGCATAGCAATCGCTCACATTTGCGAGAATAATCCGTATGGCGATGATATCGTAAATACGAGCGATATTTCGTTCGTTTTTCAATAATTTTCGATAGAGGGAATAGAGATGTTTTGCACGGCCATGGACCTCGATGAATGGAACGTCTGCTCGTTGTAAATCTGCACGCGCATGTTCCATGACACGTGTAAGGTAGGCGTCTTGATTGCGCGCGGTAGCTTGGGCTAAGTTTTTTGTCCATTCGTACTCCTTTGGATAGACGTATTTGAATGCAGCATCTTCGAGGTGCCCTTTCATTTCACCCATCCCGAGTCGATTTGCGATCGGTGCATAGATTTCGAGGCTTTCAAGTGCAATCCGGTATTGTTTTTTTGGAGGAAGTGAATCGAGTGTTTGAAGGTTGTTTAATCGATCTGCAAATTTGATGATGATAACCCGTACATCTTCTGCCATTGCCATGAACATTTTGCGCAGATTTTCAACATATCGTTCAACGCCACGGTATTTGATGTGGCTTAATTTTGTAATTCCCGCGACAAGCGATGCGACCTCTTTTCCGAATCGTTCTTCAATTTCAGCAAGTGTACGAGACGTGTCTTCTGGGACGTCGTGGAGTAGACCCGCAACAATCATGACTTCTGGAAGATGCATTTCAGCCAGATTAAATGCTGTTGCAAGGGGATGCATGATGTATGGTTCGCCGCTTGCTCGTTTTTGCTGCAAATGGGCTTCATATGCAAAATCAAACGCACTGCGGATGACGGCTTCATTCGCATGTGGCGCATATTCATGTACCAGCTCAATTAATCGATCAATGCTCTGTTCCATGAATTCATCGTAATGAAAAAAAGCCAAATAGGCAAACAGATGTTGATTTGATATCCTTTGATGCATGAATGAAATGATGGTGAGAACCAATCATCCAGAGGTTGAGCCACAGCCGCCACAGTCGCTGTATGAAACGCTTGGAGTCTCTTCAAAAGCTACGCAAGAGGAATTAAAAAAAGCGTTTCGTCAAAAGGCATTAGAAGCGCATCCGGATCGTGGTGGTGATGAGCAGCTCTTTAAGAGGATTAACGGTGCGTATCAGATTTTAAGTGATCCGGAACGTAGAGCTTCATATGACGCTACATTATTTGAGCAGCCTGAAGCGCGTTTGGAGAAACGAGATACGCAGAAAGATGTTGCAATTGCAGAGGTGAAGCATGAAGCTGCGGCCGCACTCGAGAGCGTGAATCGAGTGTACGCTCTTGCTGTTGTAGAAGCTGGTCCTATTGTGCCCGGCGTGCCTGCAACGGAAATGCAATTACGCGTAAAACGTGAATTAGATGAGGCAGCGAAAGAGATTGATATCGCTGCGCAGGATGCACTGTTTTCAATCACAAATGCTTCAGAGTTTACCGGTGGATCTGGAGCTTCTGAATATGTCGGACAAGGGGCCGGTGCGCATGAAAGTAGAAAAAAAGAGGGTCCTGACGGAGTGGAGCGGATGATAGACAAAACGGCTCCACTTGTTGGAGATCTGTTTGGTACTGGTGAAGCGATAGGGTCTTATCTTATTGATAAGATTACTGGGAGTGGCGGCGGTACGCACCCGTAGAGGGTAAAAGTCTGTTTTTTATTCCTCGCTTTCTCGTTTATATCCGCATCCTTCATTTGGACACACGATTTTTGATTTTCCTTTTGCCGTAAGCGTTGGATAGTGACATTCAGGGCATTCTTCGCCAGTTGGTCGATCCCAGAACGCTTGGTCACATGCTGGATATTTGTTGCAGGAATAGAATAACTTTCCCTTCTTTGATTTTCGTTCAACAATATTTCCAACTTTACATTTTGGACACATGATCGGATTCCCGTTGGAATCTTTCATGATAATCTCGATGTTGATGATTGTTTTGCACTCTGGATATTTTGAGCAGGAAATAAACGGGCCAAATCGTCCGGTCTTTTTTACCATCGGCGCACCACAATTTGGACAGATTTGATCTGTTGGTTCTGGTTCAGGGAGGGCTTTCTCACCTTTTAATGGTTTTGTTCCTTTACAGGTTGGATAGTCATTGCAGGCAAGGAATTTGCCGAAGCGTCCATGTTTGACCGTCATCGGTCCTCCGCACTTGTCGCATGTTTGTCCCTCAGCTTCTGCTTGTTGTTCATGCTCAAGTTCCTGTTCTTTCTTTTGAAGCTGTGTGTGGAACGGACCATAGAAGGCTTCAAGCAATGGACGCCATTCCATTTCGCCTTCTGCGATTTTATCTAGTGAGTGCTCCATGCGAGAGGTGAATTCAAAATCAACGATGTCCGGAAACTGTGCAACTAACAGATCGTTCACTTCAAGGCCGATCGCTGTTGGGATGAGTCGTTTCTTTTCATCACGTTCAACATATCCACGATCAACGATAGTGGAGATGGTTGGGGCGTACGTTGAAGGGCGGCCAATGCCGGA
>CAZNPI010000052.1:0-6179 GCA_964575015.1 uncultured Gammaproteobacteria bacterium | reverse complement strand
ATCCGGCAACCGAGAATATGCCAGACATTCGCTATATCGTTGTTGTCTAACAAAAAGGCGCCAGGAACACTCTCCTGGCGTCGTTTATTTTTGTGTCATCGTCCGATTCCGATGCGGTCTCGTACCTGTTTGATTTTTTCAGCTGCAAGTCCTCGCGCTTTATCTCGTCCACGATCTAGAATTTTCGTAAGTTCGGCTGGATCATCTTGAAATAATCGAAGTTTCTTTTGGATTGGTTCAACCATGGTTACAACAGCTTCTGCAAGCGCTTTTTTAAAATCTGCATAGCCCTTATTTGCATACTCATCTTCAATATCTTTCATGCTTCGTCCTGTTGCGTGGTGAAAAATCGTGAGCAGATTTGAAATCGCTGGTCGTGAAATTGCGTCATACGCAATTCCGGTTCCGGAGTCTGTTACAGCTTTTGAGATTTTCTTCCGAATAATGTCTGGTGAATCTGACAGCGCAATGTAGCTATTCACGGAGAGTGCGCTTTTCGACATTTTTGCCGTTGGTTCATCCAGGGCCATGATACGTGCACCAACTTTTTGAATGAGCGGTTGTGGAATCACAAATGTTTCACCAAATTGCGTATTGAATCGTCGTCCAACAAGCCGTGTCAGTTCAAGATGTTGTACCTGATCTTCACCCACAGGAACAACGCTGGTGTCATAGAGGAGGATGTCGGCAGCCATTAATGCGGGATACGTAAATAGACCAACGCCAACATTCTCACCTCGTTTGATTGATTTGTCTTTGAACTGCGTCATCCGTTCAAGTTCGGAGATTTTAATGATTGTGCTCAAAATCCATCCAAGCTCTGCATGTTCTGGGACCTCGCTTTGGACGAAGATGTCACAGCGCGCAGGGTCAACGCCGGTTGCAAGGTACGTTGCCGCAACGTTCAGAATATTTTGTCGAAGGATTTTTGGATCTTGAGGAACGGTAATCGCATGCAGATCAACAACGCAGAAGAGACATCGATACCGATGTTGAATCTCAACCCACTGCTTTAGTGCGCCGATGTAGTTTCCGATGTGCAAGTTATTCGTTGGCTGAACGCCGGAGAAGAGGAGATCTGGCATATATCGTCCATAGCATGCCTGCTGTGCTATACTTGCGTCAATTACTCGCTCTTCATTTATTTTATTATGGCAACGAACACTTCGCCGAAGCAAAAGAATCAAGTACTCATGCTCGTTATTTTGTTATTGCTTCTTACGGCTGGAGGAATGTTTATTTTGTATCTTAAAATGAATGCAGACCTATCGATCTCAGCGGAAAATGCATCGATCTTGTCACGACGAGTTGAGCAGTTAGAGGCGCGTCTACAAAAAACGAATGTTGTTGCTCCGCAGGTACAGGTGCCTTTGAAAAAGTCGGTGATTGAGGATTTCGCAAAATCGTTTAGCGTATCGTTGGGTTCTACGGAAACCGTGAAATATTCTATTGGTTCAGCTGAAGAATATGGTGATGTGACGTTAGTGAGTTACGCAACGGGCACGAAACCACAAGCTATTTTGAAACTACAAAAACGAGAGGTTGGGTCAACAGGAGGGCAGACAATTTCGGCAGCTGTCATGGATATGGCAACAAAGGTTGGTGATGCGATCACGAGCGGTGAATTATCTTTGAAGGTTGTATCCTTTGGCCCGAATGAGGTTGTATTGAAAGCAAGCGTTGCGACGTATTAAGATCTGTAGTGTATATCAAAAACACCCTGCATCTTATGAGATTGCAGGGTGTTTTTGTTTTAGACCTCCACGATGATTGAAAGGATCATCGGGCGGCGTTGGATTTTGTGGTAGAGGAATTCACCGAGGTCCTCGCGGATCTTGTCCTTGAGGTAGGAACCATTGGCGTTTGATCGTGGATCTTGATCTTTGAGTGTGAGGGCGATGCGCTTGCGAGCTTGGAGAATCAAATCATTTTGGTCCTTCATATAGATGAACCCGCGTGAAATGAAATCTGGCATCTGCATGAGCTGTCCCGTCTTTTCGCTCACGATGGCGATGACGACAACGATACCGTCTCCGGCGAGTTCTTGGCGATCGCGCAACACGATGTGATTTGTGTCGCCAACACCTAAACCGTCAACGAAGACGTAGTCGGTTGGAACTTTTGTATTGGTGATCTGTCCATTGCCTTGACGATCAAATTCCATGATCTGGCCGTTGTCGGCAATGAAAATATTTTCTGATGGAAACCCTTTTTTCTCCGCGATCTTTCCGTGTTCGCACAAGAAGGAGTAGTGACCTTCGATCGGAATGAGGTATTTTGGTTTCACCATTTCATGCATTTCTTGCAAGTCTTCTTGCTTTGCATGGCCTCCGGCGTGAACGTCCATCATCTTGTAATGAATAACCTCTGCGCCTTCACGATACAGCGTGTCTTTGACGCGTTGAACAGAGCGTTCGTTTCCCGGAATGACGGATGAGGAGAACACGACTGTGTCCCCAGGTTCGATTTCAATGAATGGATGTTCGCGGTTTGCGATGCGCATCAATACAGCACGTTCTTCACCTTGTGCACCGGTGCAAACGATTGCAACTTTTTCACGTGGATAATTGTTGATCTGTTTTGTTTCAATCAGTGTTCCTTTTTGCACCTTCATGTATCCGAGCTCTTGAGCAATTTGGATATTGGATCGCATGGAGAACCCTTCGACGGCAACTTTGCGGCCTTGGCGTTCACAGGCGAGAATGATCTGTTGAATACGAGCGATCATTGAAGCGAACGTACCGATAATAACGCGACCTTTTGCGTTTTCAATGATTTCATCAATGTTGTGCTGAATGTCAATTTCCGGTAATTGCTTTCCAGGCTGTGACGCGTTGGTTGAGTCAATCATGAGCGCAAGCACGTTGCGTTCACCCAGCTTTTTGATTTTTTCTGTTTCCTGAATGGATTGAGCTCCCGGAGCTGAATCCAATTTAAAATCTCCGGTATGCACAACGATGCCGCATGGAGTGTTGATGATCACGCCCATGGAAGAGGGGACTGAATGCGCAACGCCAAAGAACTCAACGCTGAATGAGCCAAGTTTTAAGACATCGTCAGATTTCACAACGTGAATATTGAGCGGGGGTGTGTCTCGGTGATCTTCTTGGCGTTTTTTGATAATGGCGCAGGTCAAATCCGTTGAAAACAACGGAGGGTTGCCTAAGCGAGGCATGAGATGCGGAATCCCGCCGATGTGGTCATAGTGGCCATGCGTAATGATGACGCCGCGGATATTTCGTTCTTTGCCTTTTAAACAAGAGACGTTCGGAATGATGTAATCGACCCCTGGCATGTCTTCATCTGGAAATTGCAAACCCCTGTCGATAAGCAAAATATCATTGCCGTATTCGAGCATGGTCATGTTGCGACCGATTTCTTCATTTCCACCCAAGACCGCAATGCGCAATCGTTGATCGGTTGTGGCTTGAAGTGCGTCCGTATCGCTTCCTGTTTTTAGATATGGTTTGTGCTTGTAGGTATTCATGCGAGCTGGGCGTGAAAATGCGCCACCGCCGGATGAGCGACTGCCTTTGCGCTTGCCGCCAGGACCGCCCTGTCCCCCTGCATGTGGACCGTGGCCTGCGTGTGCTGGAGCTGGTTTGCGTGTAGCAAAAAATGGCTTTGTGCCTTCTTCTCGGGCTAAGCCTTCTTTAATTCCAATGGGTTCTTTCTTCCCATTTTTCGCAACAGCTTTCGCAATAATGGATGAAGTTGGTGCGATTTGCTCACGTGAGCTTCCCGGCTTGGTAAATGTTTTTCCAGGCTTCGGGGTCGGTTTCCAGTTCCCTCGAGGGTGAACGTTTCCTTGAGGAGATGGGTACTTTTGGATTGGATCCATAATCAACAAATGATAATAAACGTAAATAATATACTGTGTATCTATTCACTTTTTGCCAATAAAGACAGAAAAGATGATGTTTTTTGGAAAAAAGCGAATAGACACTCTAAGGTTGATATTTTGGTAAATCCCGTTGCATAGATGGCGCTTTTCCTGGGTTTCAGCAAATCAATAGCAATGTGTCGCTTTGTACAGTTCTATAGTGCGAAACTACGCAACGGGCGGTTCAAACAACGGCACACTCAAGGCAGGTCACTAACGAATCGAAAATCCTGAAATTGATTATTGATGGATTTTTATTCTGCGGAAGCGTCTTGAATTGATCTGGAAAACTATCGTTTCCTCAAACGGGACAATACTGTCTCCGCGAAGATATTGGTTTTAGATCTAACGTGTAGGCCGAATGGCCTCTTTCACGACCGTCGGAATTGGCCTAATATTAGGCAAATCTGCGACGAATGTGAACTGACTTGCTCATAGAATAGCATAGAATGGGGATTGCGTCAAACCTATTCGTAACGGCTGTGCCACGTGAAGCCCTAGCGAAGACGATCAATGGGTAGCCCCGTAAAATGCTTTGCATCACGGGGCACGTAAAAAGCCCTCGCTACAAGAGCTAGGGCTTTTTACGTGGTGGGCGAGGAGAGACTCGAACTCTCACAATCTTGCGATCGCTAGCACCTGAAGCTAGTGCGTCTACCAATTTCGCCACTCGCCCGAGTGGATTGTGTGTTGATGATGCCCTGCGAAAGAGCGACTGTCAATTTGTCTTATTTTAACCTCCAGCCCGTTGTTCGATACCCGTGGAAGAGGCTCGTGAATCGATCTGCTGGTGTTGCAATCGTGATGTTTGTGTCAGGAATCGTAATGGGTGAATTGATGAGATATCGATGTGTTGGTCGAAGGAGGAAGATGGCTGGATAGGCTTGTTGGATTCGATCTGCAACGGTTGTTCGTGCTGTTTCAAGCGCTTCCGGAGAGGTTGCGGTATTGATGGCTTCAAGCGCATCGTCCGTTGGTCTGTCTATAAAACCAGACATATTTAACCCACGATCTGCCGTTTGGCTGCTGGACCAGAACGGGAAGAGGTTTTGGCTTGGACCCATGTAAATATTGAGCAATGTGATCTGTGTTTTACGTTCGTGTGTTGCCTGGCGAATGAGCTCAGCCTTGCTGAGAGACTCAATATTCACGCGAGCCCCAATCACGGACCATTGGCGCTTCAAGACTTCAGCGATTGCTAATAGGTCTGGGTCATTTGGTACGCTAATGGTGAGCAGTAATTCGGTTGAGCTGCTCGTTGCCGTTGTCGTGGCGCTGGCCTGATTTGTTTCAGATGTTGATTTTTTCTTGTTTGGTGAAGCACTTGCTGGTGGCGACCAGATGCGAATATTTCCATTTTCTGGCAGTACCCATCCGGCATTTGTGAGTAATTGTCGAGCTGTATCTAGATCTGTTGCAGATGTTGAAGTGGTGTCTCGGAATGGGAATGGGCTGTTTATTGGGGTACCTTGGCCAGAGATAGCTGTGACAAGATCTTCTCGATGAACAGTGAGGGATAGTGCTTTACGAACGTTTGGATCTGAAAGGACCTTGTCTTTTACATTGAGAAAAGCCAACGTTTCCTCTGGAAGCTCAAGCGTCACCGTATGAAAGCGTGATGAATTTGTATCGATTGGTGCATCTGTACGTGAAACAAAGGCGATTCCGTCAACGAGGTCACCTTTGAATGCATCAAGCGCGTCTTGTTGTGTGAGGAAAAACTGAAGCGTGATGGTCTTGAGAAATGGTTTATCCCCGTAGTACGGATCGTATCGTTCAAGAGTATACGAATGAATGCTTCCAAATGAATCGCGTGAAAATGATTTGATGCGGTATGGCCCGGATCCAATTGGTTTGATGTTTAAGTCCGATAATCGGGCATTTGCCATGGAAACATCTTGCCATGCATGTGCAGGTAATATTCCCACGGTCAGGGTATTCAGAAAGAACGGGTCTGGTCGTTCAAGGGTGATGGTGAGCGTTGTGTTATCAATGATCGTGACGGCAACGTTACGAAAACTATTTAAGAGCGCGCTTTTTCGTGCAGGCTGTTGAATGCTTTCAATTGTAAAACGAACATCTTCGGCTGTAACAAGTTGGCCGTCATGAAAACGCGCGTCTTTTCGTAAGTGAACGGTAAGGACCTTTTTATCTGGTGACCACTCATATGATTCCGCAAGATCTGGGACGGCCTGGATTCCGGAAAAACGAAACAATCCAGAATAGATCAGGTGAACGAGGTCTTGATCAACATCATCATCCGTTGCAGCATCGAGCGGGTTGATGAATTGAGGTT
>CAZNPI010000051.1:996-6188 GCA_964575015.1 uncultured Gammaproteobacteria bacterium | reverse complement strand
TGAATCTTCATTGGCATAATGGGATTACATCTAGAATACTCTACGACACAGATACGTGAAAAGGTGCGCTCAGCCTATAGAACCCCCTAAAAAAAACGCACCCGAACGAGAAGAGCGGGTGCAAGGCAATTCAGTTAATCCGCAATGAAGCTTTCCGAGAAGAGATGCGTTCACCGCTTACCGTGTCATAGACAACGGACAGATTGAATGCAGACTCACAACAGGTACACTCCACATTGATTGCAGCACCACCTTCTGCAACATGACCAAGAACGCCCTTCTCGCAATCCGGACATCTGAATCCGTTTTGCTCGATGTAATAGCATTCCCACGGGGTCAGTGTTGCACCATCGCCCCGAGACCGTATTTTCTGAGGAGGTTTCACTTCCCACAGATTCAACCACCAAGCCCGAATCAAAGAACCGATCGACATAGAGCACCTCCGACAAGAGGTGTACTCACAAATAACTAACCTGTCAATCTTGCCGCGCTATCCCATCAAGGCTTGCACCGTTAGCACCCCATGTAACTCTCGTTCAAGCGGGGTCTGCTTCACGGCCTCGTCAACAAACTCACATGCAGAATGGAGCACATCAACCGAAGCAGTAACCTTTGCAACATGTGCCAAAGACATCGAACGCATACACGAAATGAGCGCAAGCGAAGGCGCTAGCGTTGTTTGTTTCGGATTCTTTTCAATAGGAGGCGCAAAACCCGTAAGGCCTAAGAGACGGAGCGTGACCGTTGAAAGAAGAAGCCGCGCACGATCCGGCGTTGGTTCATGCGGAAACCAATTAAGCGTCTGTTGAACCTCTTGAAGTAATTCAAAAATATGAACATCCGAAATACCAGGACGCGTTAGACGAATCACCATATCCGAGACAGCACCAGCAATCGCAAAACAGGACAGACCGGATTTCAACGACCAATTCATAACCGGACTTGAATGCAAACGCGCAACCGCCAAACTATCAAAATACTTTCCCTTCGCAATCATCACTTCACTTTCTGAAAACGGCTCAATGTGCCCCGCCTGTTTTGAAGAGCTCGAACATGACCCACGAGCAACAGCCACGAGCAGTCCGTGCTCACGACCATACATCGTGTATCGCCGATCACGCTCGCGATAGGCTTCACGTTTTAACACAATGACACGATCACGAAGATAGGAAGACATGATTTAAGATGTGGAAGTCTTCCGAGGAGTTACTGAAGGAATACCCCTTGGGTACATCTCTTTCATCTCTTTTGTTGTTGCGCCATATGTTTTTAATGCTTGCTGCAAATAGACAAACGCATCCTGTGAGTCATCCAATACTCTCTCATCTGCAGAAGCCATATCACGTTCGCACGCTCCACTCAAAAGTGACGCATCCTTATTTTGCTTTCCTGCCTGCTGTATTGCTCCCAACAAGTCAACTCCAATTGTAGACCTCATGTTTCGCATCCATGTAAATGCGCGACGAGTCGCATCTCTCTCAATAAGAGAAGTGACGACCATACTCAGTGAATAAAATTTTTCGGCTAAACGAGCTCCAACTATACGAAGCTCTTTTTCTTTATTCTCCGCTTCCATCTTTACGTCGAACGCAGAACGAACTCGCGTATCATACTCATTTTTTTCTTTTAACACCTGTTGGACTTCCTCATGTGAACCATCCAATCGAACGTTCGCAACCATAATGGCACGTCCATAAAACAGTTCAATAGGTGCTGAGAGGACAACGGCACCATCCTCCTCCACTCGTAGTTCATGATCTGCAGCATTCGGATTTTTGATCAACTGATCTGCAATAATATCTACACAGTTTGCACCAAACGCTGATGTAAATATAGGCCTCTCTTTTTGTTCAGCGCGCTGAATGAGCTCCTCATTCGATTCTGCTGAATTTGAAAACTGAAAACCCGACGACACCATGTGAGATACCATCTTTGCTGCTGATTCAGCATATATATCCTTTCGCTGTTCATCAGAGGCACGAGATGCAAGTTGCTCAGCCCTATTACGCTCCAATTGCCAGCCCCTAACCTCTGACTCTGTAAATCCCTGACGCTCTAATGCGCTCGCCAATGCGCGACGATATTCAGCAGAACGCTCCTCCTTTATACGCTCATATACTGCGGCCGCAGTAAATGCAGCATCTCGCACGTCTTTCAACTCATTTTGAAACTTTTCATACGATGAAATAATTTCTTGTGCATCATCCGGAAAAACATCTGGTCGTTTTGCAAACACCTCTTTTATTTCATCTTGAGACATTTCCATCCCTGTTGGGGATGAACGAATATTCAAAAAATCAGCTTCTTGATACTGGTCCGCATGTCCAAGCTCATGCAACAGAACACCAATATGTGCAGGCGAGTCAGGCTTACCAGATAACGTAATAATTTTTTCATCATGCCTATAACTAGATACGTGCACTTCGGGACCACATAGAATTGGAACGTGTTGCGGATTGAATGCATTAAGAACATCTATCTTTTTTCCTTCAAGTCCAACAATATCCATTTTTGTGAGCATCGTTAAACCCGATTCATTGACAGCATATCCGCATTCAGCCTCTCCCAGATCCTTCCCATCGATACTCTGTAACCGATATCGCTCGATCTTTTCCTCCTTCTCTCGCTGAGCGCCCTCACTCAATGAACTCTCTGCGATTGTCTGCTCAAAATTGTGCTGAATGCGATCAGCTTCATTACGCAAAACCATTAAATCGTCTTTTGCTGCATCCGTATGAACAGAAGCAATATCAGTATCTAATTGCGCATCAAATGAACCCACCTCTCTCGCAACCTCATTCTGCATTCGCTCTAACTGCACCTCAATAGGGACCTCAACGGGCGCCAGAGTCTCTGGAGAGTGAAGCTGCTCAAGATGAGACGCGTCTTTTTTCATACATTATGTTTTAATGCGACTCTGTAATATTGCAATCTGAGATTCAGCGCTATTTGCTTCATCCTTTTGTAACACAGCAATCCGCTTCTTCCGCAGCAATGCCATTTTCTTCTTCGCAGTAATAAACGCTTGCGTAACGGCCTCAAGGCGGGATGAACTCATAGTTTATTTTTATCTAACCAAGTTTGCAAAATAGCAACAGCTGCCAGATCATCGCGTTTCCCCTTCTCCCCCATCTCCTTTGTATATCGCGCTGCAAGCTGTGAAGACATTGTTTCATCCTGCTCTACCACTTCACACCCCAAACTCGACAAAGCTTGAATAAACGTTCGAATCTCACGGATCTGCTCGTTTTCGACGCCCGACTGACGCAATGGACGAGGGATTCCAACAACGATTAACTCAATCAAATCTCGCTTGATCACATCATGAATACGAGCCAACAAAGCTAGCTGATCATCCCACGTAATCACCCCCCAAGCACTTGCGATACGTGAATCCGTATCACCAAGAGCTAAGCCAACACGTCGCGATCCATAATCAATGCCAAGAACTCTCATAGCGTTGGCCATGGTGTAATCAATTCATACCCATCATCTGTCACAGCAATCGTGACCTCTTCATGTGCTGCCGTCGAATGATCACGCGTCACAATCGTCCATCCATCGTCTTTCATCGCAACGCGCCAATCACCCATTGTCACCATCGGCTCAATCGCCAAGACCATTCCTTTTTGAAGTTTCACTTTTGGCGCACGCGCATCTCGGAAGTTTGGAATCTGAGGCTCCTCATGAACCGCATGACCAACACCGTGACCAACGAGATCTCGGACAATGCCGTACTTCGGCCGCAGCGCATCTTCCACCGCTGCGCTAATCTCACTAACCAATGCACCAGCCCTGATAACAGACAAACCTTGTCGCAACGAATGCTTTGTTGCTGCGCACAGATCTTTTACCTCTTGTGAAACATCACCGACCATCACCGTTGTTGCCATGTCTGTTGCCAAACCTTCAAACCAACACCCGATATCCAAGCCAACAACATCACCGTTCTGAATAGTGCGTGATGGGGTCGCGAGGCCATGGACAACCTCGTCGTTAATTGAAATACAAATCGTTCCAGGATATGCCGGATCATTCATCGAAATCCGATACCCTAAAAATGATGGCTTTGCGCCCTCCGCCTCCATCGTCTCTCGTGCGACACGATCGATCTCCTCGGTCGTTGCACCAGCGACGCACACCTTCATCGCGGCAACCAACGCCCGCGACAAAATAGCGCCACCGCGCTTCAACTTCTCAATTTCTTCTGGGGATTTGATGAGAGACATACAATCAACAGCTTACCCAGAAAATCCTAATTTGGCCATCTTTCTAGTCATCTCCTCAAATGTATATGAAATTGGCTGCTCACCTTGCACAACCAAGAGGACACCACGCTGACGGTAAAACGTATTGAGCGGTTCGGTCATGAAATGAAACGCAGCGAGACGTTTTCGGATAGCTTCTTCGTAATCATCGTCACGCGGAGCAATTTTCCCGCCACAAAGGGTACAGACATTCGGCTTCACCGGCGGTGAGTCCGTGAGATGATACGTTGCCTTGCAACGCACACATTGGCGACGGCCGAGGAGACGACGAACCGCTTCAGCATCGGAAATTTTTATAAATAGCGCGAGATTAATTTTTACGATCCGATCTAAAAACATTGCCTGCTCAATATTGCGCGGGTACCCATCTAAAATAAACCCTTTGCTCAAATCTAGTTTTTTTAATCGCTGCGTCACGACCGCATTCACCACCTCATCTGGCGCAAGCAATCCCTGATCAACATACGCCTTCAACAATTTTCCGAGATGAGTTTCTTCTGCAATTTCGGCACGAAACATCTCCCCAGCGCCAATCAATGGAATATCATAACGCTCGGCCAACAGTTGACCTTGCGTTCCTTTTCCGCAACCTTGCGGACCAAATAATACAGCTTGAATGCGCTTTGTTTTCATAACACTCCGACAAGACGTAAGACTGTATACGGAAGAACAGCACCCACGGCCAGAACAGCCACGGTGAGTTGCCGACGAGAAACCGGGAAAAAGAACACGAGAACTGATGCAAGAATCATACTACCTCCAACAATCCACCCGGCATATGATTTTATAATGATTGCGGAAACAAGCAGGCTCATAGGTAGAACAACGTCAGCAGGCGTCAATAATGGTCCTTCCGTACGTCCACGAAGTTCGTACATCGTTCCCGGTAGAGCCCCAATCCGCTGTTTTTCTGAAAGCGGAAGG
>CAZNPI010000051.1:0-950 GCA_964575015.1 uncultured Gammaproteobacteria bacterium | reverse complement strand
CATAGGCTGCCCACACGACCAACGCAAGAAGCAGAAAATCCGGAGGAAACGTTGTCCCTAAATTCACCGAGATCCCAACCACGCCAAACGCACACATCATCCACTGAAATGCAGGAAGACGAACAACCAGTCCGGCCGATGTAATAAGCGCAGCAACAATCAGTCCTAGTTCATAGGGAAACAGAAGTAGACACGCAAACCACACACCCGGGATGATCCAAAGTGATGCAATCAATTCCCACAACCCACGGACAAAACTTCGTGCGAATAAACCGATTAACAAAACTGCAACAACGATCCCATCAAAAACATACTGCCATTGCACAGCCGCACTATAAGGCATCCTAGGTGTATGCATCGTGCTCCACATGCAAACCGCAACAAACATCGCCTGAACGACATATAAACCTAATCGAAGCCACTGTTCGTGACGATGAGAAAGGCGCTCTGCTGGCAACAATGAATCAGTCATTGCAAGGGAATCGCCCACAGCATATCGGATATGCGGAAAAGTGACGAGAAGAAACAAAAAATCCTCAGAAGCTTCATGCTCTGAGGATTTTTTCTCTATCACACTAGTTCAATTAGTAGGCATCGTACTCGTGCATCGTCAATTGCGATTCAACCTGTTTCACAGATTCAATCACGACAGACACAACGATTAACAATGACGTTCCACCAATTGCCAATGTTGTTGATCCGGCAAATCCCTGAACCACAATCGGCAAGACAGCGATGATCCCAAGGAATAATGCACCGATCAAATTGATGCGGTAAATAATCGATTGAAGATACTCAGCCGTTGGCTTACCCGGACGAATGCCAGGAATAAACCCACCTTGCTTTTGCAAATTTTCAGCAATCTGTTCCGGATGGAACACGACAGCCGTGTAGAAGAATGTGAACAACACGACGAGCGCGAAGTACAAAATTCCGTACACAACCTGATT
>CAZNPI010000050.1:0-6451 GCA_964575015.1 uncultured Gammaproteobacteria bacterium | reverse complement strand
ATTTGAATGCGCCGTAGTCGAGAATCTTGCAAACCGGTGGATCTTCTTTTGGAGAAACTTCCACCAGGTCAAGTTCTCGTGCTTCTGCGAGTTTGATCGCTTCCTCTGTGTCGAGAACGCCGACAAACTTGCCTTCATCATCGATCACACGAACTTTCGGTACGGTAATTTGTTGATTCAAACGGTATACCGCGCCAACAGGTTTTTGTGTAAATCGTCGTTTATAATGAATGCGCATTAGGGTAAATATGTTTTAGCGTGGTGGAGATGGGGGGAGTTGCACCCCCGTCCGGGCCGTAACCAAGGAACCATCTACAGATATAGTTCGCTTATGGGATGACGAGCACGCGCTAGAAAGCGAACGAAATACGTGTGTCGACCGCATCCGCCAGGTTAGTACAGATAGGATGCGAGGATCTGTACTCAAGCCCGAAATATGACGCTCGATCCCGCGCTGTCGGGCAGCATCGTGGGGGAGCGTGGTCTCAGCTTAGGTTTAAGCGAGAGCCATTGCAGGTGAGGAGACGCGGAATGCCGAAGCAATTGCGGCCTCTACCTTGGACATGACGTTGGCAGTTGTCGTGTATTGAAACCGTTTTATGAGAGGTCCCAGCTCAATCTGCAGGTTAAAAGATCCACGTCCGTCGAAACTAGGCATCCCCTTAATCGACATCTTCTCCACGCATGTGGCGGTGAATGTCGCGATCCAGATCGCGGTTCTTGAGTTGTTCGCGTTTATCATGGGCTTTTCGGCCTTTACAAAGCGCAAACGAGAGCTTGATCTGTCGGCCCGAAGGATACAACGAGAAGGGGGTCAATGTCAAGCCTTTTTGCTGAGTTTTGCCAAATAGCTCCTCCATTTCACTTCGATGGACCAGAAGCTTGCGGCTCCGTGCCGGATCATAGCCTTCGAGCCTGGCTGCATTGCTATATGGCCGAATATTCGCCCCAATAAGCCACATTTCGCCTCGGCTGATGGCAACATGGGCTCCATCCAGTTTCGCCCCACCTTCTCGGATAGACCGCACTTCTTGTCCGGTTAGCACTAACCCGGCCTCGTAGGTTTCGAGGATTTCATACTCATGTCGAGCCTTACGGTTCTCGGCGAACAGTTTTTTGGCGGCCGGCTTCATGCCCCTGATCGTAGCTGATCTGACGATAATCGACAATTCAATAAGCGGTTGATGTGATATCCTATAGCTATATGGCAATCAGCGAACGAAATATCCGTATTGAGACCTGGACAATTTTAAAAGTTCTTCTTATCTTGCTCGCTTTGGGGTTCGCGTATCTCATTCGCGACATTTTAGCTCTGTTGTTTGCAGCGTTGTTTCTAGCAGCGCTCATTCATCCGCCTGCCAGATATCTTGCAACGAAGCATGTGCCAAAGGGTGTAACGGTTATTTCCTTGTATCTTTTATTGTTTGGTCTTGGCATTGTAACGTTTGGCTTATTGCTTCCTCCGTTGATTGAGCAGAGTTCAAGTGTGATGGCGAGTGTGGGGAAATCTTGGGAAATTCTTTCGAATGGTGTTCAGTCTCTCAGGGATTTTTCAAATACGTACGGACTGACGGATAATCTTCAAGAAGGTGTTCGTTCACTTGAAGGGCAGGTCTCGCGTGCAGCAACCGGTATCCTGTCCACGCTGACGGATGTGTTTGGTGGATTCGTTGGCTTGATCGTGGTGTTAGTGATGGCGTATTACATGGTTGTACAGGAAGAGGACGCTCGAAATATTCTCCGGAATTTTATTCCGGAGAAATATCAGCAACTTTCTGTCGCTATTCTCAAGCGTGTAGAAGAGCAGATGGGTGCATGGTTAATCGGTCAGCTCTTACTCTGCTTGATTATTGGTGCGTTCTATTATTTTGGGTTAACCATCGTGGGTATTGATTCAGCATTAGTCCTCGCATTGTTTGGCGGCTTCACAGAGTTCATTCCGTATCTTGGTCCAATTCTCGGAGCTATCCCAGCCGTGATTTTAGGGTTTACCCAGTCGCCAATGAAAGCGTTGCTCGCACTCATCGTCATTGTGATTATTCAGCAACTTGAAGGACATATCATCGTGCCGAAAGTGATGCAGAAAGCAGTTGGATTAAATCCATTGATTTCAATCGTTGCGCTCCTGGTTGGTGCGAAGCTGTTTGGGATGGTTGGTGCGTTGTTGGCTATTCCAGTTGCAACGGCCATTTCCGCGGTTCTTGGTGAGGTCTATCGGTATTCAAAAAAAACGTCATGATTCAACCGTCTTTAGAAGCTCTGCGTTCATCTCGACGAATCATCTTTGTCCTTGTTGGATGTGTGTTAGTGATCGTTGGGTTAATTTTGGGTATTGGATCTCAATGGTTGGGGCGTGTGCCAGTTGCTTCGCCTCCGGTTGTGTTTGATGCAGGTCTTGCACATCAGACATGGCGTGATGCTGTATTGGCTCTGATTCCAACCGTGACCCCAGCGTCTTCTGATGGAGAAGTGCAGAACGTGCTCGACAAAATACTCGCACTCCGTGTTACGGCTGCAGACCAGGACATGCATTTACAGCTCGCATTAGCACTCAGCGCTCGACAACGGAAAGAGGCTGGTGCAGATCAGAAGCTTGCAGCGCTTATTCAACGTATCATGCAACAACCATGACACCTTCGGATGTTTCTACAGCATCAGCGCCTCTTCGTCCTAAAGTTGGGAAGAATGTTTTTGGTTGCGCTGTCGTATTTGTTGGCACGCTTCTTCTGATGATCGCGGCACTTGGTGCTTTTGTAGCAAAAACTGGCATTGTTCATGTTCCGTTGTTGAGCGCGCTATATCACGGCCCAACCCCAACAAGACTCGTTGCTGCTCGTCCGATGACGACGGATGCATTTCGGGTGTTGCTCGGTGCGCGTTTTTTTAATCAAGCATTAGCCGCACGATCAACGTCTACAGCCGCGTTTCCAAAAGAGTTTCATGTGCGTGTGACGGAAAAAGAGTTGACCAGCGTTGTGATGAACGCTGTAGATGTTGCTCTTCGCAGTGGTTCATGGCGTCAGCAGTATGCGCAGCTAGTTGTACGTCCAACAGACGTAGAAGTGTTTGGTCAATTTGAATCAGGGCCGTATCACATTGACCTTCTGGTGCGTTTCATTCCACATGTCACGACCGATGGGATTACGTTTGAGCCATCAACTGTGCAAATCGGAGATATTTCATTGCCCCCGGCATTAGCATATCGGGCGATGAGCTATGTGTTCGCAAGAGATTTGGGAACATGGTCCGGAGCGTTTGGTTCAGCGCGGATTCGTGATATTCAGCTTTCTGATGGTGTGATAGAACTGATTGCAACGCCATAGTATGTTTCTTCTTCTTCGGTTGCTTCCGTATGTTGTGGGTATTGCACAGGTATGGTTGTT
The DNA here is from genome assembly GCA_964575015.1 of uncultured Gammaproteobacteria bacterium. Lineage (GTDB taxonomy): Bacteria > Patescibacteriota > Patescibacteriia > 2-12-FULL-60-25 > 2-12-FULL-60-25 > JAGOQX01. The sequence goes on along the minus strand of CAZNPI010000050.1, from coordinate 3,068 downwards.
TTTGATGCAGGTAGCATATCCGCATACATATCCGTTGCTCGTTGGAATCGGTGTACTTTTGGTTCCTTGTGCTTCGATTTTGATTGGGTGGAAAAGTATTCGTGCAAGAGACATGATTGAAAAAATGATGCCAACATTTCTTTTGATTCTTTCGATTGGATTTGGAACATTGTTGTTGGAAAGTCGTGCATCTATCTGGATTGCATCATTGCTTGCCGGAATTGTCTCTGCGGTTTCATTAGAGCTCTTATTTTTGTTAACTCGATATCCGTCTGCATATCCAGTAAATGGACTGTCTCATGTGAATATTGCGTATGTTCCGCTTGGGATCTGGTATGCGGCATATGCAGCTTCTGGTTTGATGATTTTTTTGCATTCGAGTCAGTTGTGGTACGTTGGCATTCTCGGTATACTTGGGGCGTTATTGTTTCGAACAACGGGTCATCCCGGGGCCACAACGGATCAGAATATCGTTTGGATGATCATTGGTGGATTGATTGGTCTTGAGGTAGGATGGATCGGAACCCTGTTGCCGTTGAGTATGAATATGCAGGGACTGATCGCCGCGATTGTTGTGTGTGCCGTGTTGCGTGTTCGTCGATACGTGTACGATCCGGTTCCGAGTTCGCGTATTGCGTGGTCTGAGGTAGTGGTCGGCGTCGTCTTATTCATTGGAGGTATTGTTTCAGCAAAATGGTTATGAAAAAGTTCGACATTGTCAGTTATCTTCTTGTCGTGATGGTCGCGGTGATTTGTGGTGCTGCTTCGGGTGCTGTTGCCGGAGCTATCGTGAGTCGCCAAAATGTGCCCGTTACTACGGTCGCTACTTCAACACAACCGGTACCGACAGCTTCAACGACAGGAGCGATTCCAACGTTTTCAATTCTTCCGCTTGAACGAAAGTCGGCTTCGTCTTTGGTTCCGCCGTTTGCATTGTCGCGTCGTTCATCTTCATTAGCTGTTGTGTATCGCAAGCCAAAAGCTGGAACATTGGAGGAGCGTATTTTAACGGATGATCGAATGGTGGGGCAGGCTGTTTCGCTCACATCTGATGGATGGTTCGTGACTCAAGCATCAGCCATTGAGGGGCTTCGATTGGCAGACATTACGGTGTGGCATGATGGGCAAAGCTATGTGCCACAACGCATCATGCTCGATCATTTGAACCAAACAGCATTTATCAAAATCGATGCAACCGGTTTTCCATCTTCCGCATTTACGCATGTGAGTGAATTGGCGGTTGGAGCAGAGGTCTGGTTAGAAACTCGTCCGGAAGCGTTACGACCAACGTCTGTTGTGGATGTACGAACACGTCTTGCGGTGCAGGATGTTGTGGGGAGTGAAGTGACGACACGACGAATTACGCTCAATAATCTGACGGCAGCCGGAGATCGGGGAGGCGCTGCTTGGGATCCAAATGGATCATTGGTGGGGATCGTAGAAAGTAAAGAAGGGGAGCCGATGCGTATTGTTCCGGCATCGAGCATTGCGGCTTCATTTTCATCACTCCTTTCAACCGGTGAAATTCGTCATGCTGTGTTAGGCGTGCGATCAATGGATCTTGCTACACTCCGTGTTGATGGATCACGTGGGGCGCTCCCTGCGGCTGGTGCATGGATTCATGATGATAAAAAAGGAGCAAAGCCAGGAGTGCTTCGTGATTCACCTGCATTCAAGGCTAAGCTTCAAACAGGTGACGTGATTTTACGCGTCGAGCGTGATATTCTAGATGGGACAGCAGACTTGGGTGAAGTCTTGGCAGAATATCGTCCGGGCGCATCTGTGACCCTACGCGTCTTGCGTGGTGGTGTTGATACAGATATGAAGGTGGATTTGGGAACGGTTGTGACGGGGGAGCTTGTTAAATAACACATTGATCTTTTGTATGTCGCACACAAATTACGTTCATTTATTTCGCAGGTCATGGACTCAGATTATATTCTGCGTCCTTCTTGGAACTGCGTTAGCGATTGGATTTTCTGCAGCACAACCACTGCGGTATTCTTCAACGGAACGTATTTTGATTACACAGACCAATGCAGCCGGTGTTGATCCGTATACGGCCATTAAATCAACAGAACGCATTGCGCAAAACTTAGTTCAGATTATCTATACGTCCAGCTTTTTCAACGCAGTGATGGCAAAGGCGCAAATTACGCAGGGGTATTTTCCGACGGATGAAATTTCTAAACGTGAATTGTGGCGTAAGACGATTGAGGCGCAGGTGAGTGCTGATACGGGCGTTATGTCTGTGATCGCGTATCATACTGACCGTGCACAGGCACAGGAATTGGCTGTTCGTGTGGCACAGGAATTGGCAACGATTGCTCCAAATTATTTTGGATATTCCGTGCGTGTTCAGATCATTGATGACCCTCTTCCGTCCAGATTTTTCGCAAAACCAGACTTTTTGACCAATGCAGCATTTGGCGCAGCCGCAGGGTTTTTATTGGGTATGGCTTGGGTGTTAGGTCAGACCAGGCGCTATGTGTAAGGTAGTTTAAATTTCAAACGTCCCCAGCCCCCCTCTTTATCCAAACTGGGGGTCATTTTTTTGATTTTTACTGCGGAAATTGAAAGAAAAAAATAGAGATAATCCTCCTCTTGAGACAAGAGGAGGAGGGAGGAGTTACGATCTTCCCCCTTGAGCTATTCCGTAATTTCTGTTTAGGTTAGTTTAACGTAAGCGTGCCCTTGACAAAAGGCTATAGATATGGTATTTATACCTGTTCCTTAGAAGGGTATTTATTCGACCTTGAAGCCGTTCCGAGCAGAGGTTTGGGAGTATTCCTCCTCTCCCGAGCCCTCGTGCGGGACGGCTCCAGGGTCTGAAAAGCCTGGAAAATTTGACCTTTCTCACAAGAAGACTCAAGCCGCGGTCAAGATGACCGTACGGAGGCGACGATGATTCGAGTCATGACGTTGTTCCTGGCGGTCATGTTGACCGTCAGCGCATGGACCGAGGCCGCGAAGGCGCAGAGCCCCGCGGTGGCACCGGTCGCGGAGAAGTTCGAGGGCAAACTGCCCCCGGGCGGACCGCAGACGGAGGCCGAGTGCCTCGAGCACGA
>CAZNPI010000049.1:0-6469 GCA_964575015.1 uncultured Gammaproteobacteria bacterium | reverse complement strand
TATTTTGGTGCTGGAATGTATGCGCAATCTCTTGACCTCGCGAAGCAGGCTGCAGCGATTCCGACACCATATCTTGATGAGCAAACGTTTTTGCAATCTCGAAACTTGATTTCTTTAGCAGAAAGTGGAAGCATGGAAAAGTTTGCAGATTGGCGGATCTGGCACGATCTGATCGTGGATATTTCAAAGAAGAATTTAGCCGATCATCCGAAGAATACGCACCCGCATTTTATCTTCGCGCGTTTTGCCGATGCGTTTTCAAAAGTCGTTCCTGAGGATAAGCAGATTGCTATTGATGAATATCAGAAAGCAATTCAGACAAGTCCGAAACGACAACAGCTCTTTTTCAGCTTTGCTCGTTTCTATCTTTTGCAGGGTGACAAAGAGAAGGCTCTGGAGCTGTATAAACAGGCAGAATCCTTTGATACAAATGTTGGTGAAACGCATTGGTATCTTGGTCTAACGTTAACGTATGATTTCAAGCGCATTGAAGAAGGGGCAAAGGAACTGGTGGCGGCCATGACGGTAAAAGCGCCATACTCGCTTCAGAATACGCAAGATGCCGTTGTGTTGGCTGCTGCATACGACGTGCTGAAGGATACCGAAGGATTTAAAGCATTGCTCCAAAAAGTCCCAGCACTTTCTGGTGGGAGCGAACAGTTATTTCTTGAGCTTGCTCGTTCAGCGGAGCATCTGAACTTGATCGAAGAGCGTAACTTGATTTTAGGTGCAATCTTGCGAAATGATCCGGCGTTTGCTCCAAATCTCTTGCCCTTGAAAAACGGAACTGCGAAGACGATTGAAGAGAGTTTTAAGCAGGCGATGGCGACACAACCAAAGATCGTGGCGCCAACTGCAACGACAACGGCTACCGGATCAGGACCGCGCAAATAGGGGATCATAACTCCCCCAGCCCCCTCTTGTCTCAAGCGGGGGTTTGTTGAATCAGCGCGTCTCGATTTCCTCTACACGTCACATTCCAAGAAAAACGATTGAGACTCATCTGCCGACCTCCGCGAGCAAGCGCTTCTCGGAGGTTTTGGTTATTGCGAATTGAGCGCAGTGCGTTTTGAAGCGAGAGGGTGTCATTCGGAGGAATGATGATTCCGGCATTTCCGTTCTTTTCACTGGTGAGCATCCATTTGCATGCGCCAACGTCTGTTGCGATCACCGGAATATTTGCTGCCATTGCTTCGAGGATTGTCCACGGCATCCCTTCTTTGATGGATGGCAGGACGAATGCATCAAATGCGGCATAGAGCGTAGCGGCATCTGTGCGTTGCCCTGTGAGATGGATACGGTCGGCAACAGCGAGCGAGTCACGTGTTGCTTGAAGCTCTTTGAATTGAGGACCTCCACCGATAATAACGATGTGCGCGGATTTGTCTTCGCTGAGCACGGCTGCTGCACGTTTCAAATATGCGGAGAGATCTTTTGGCGGATAGGCGTTTGCCACGGTCCCGTAGACGAATGCGTGTTCGGGTAGTTCGAGAATTGTTCTAGCTTCTTGCTTTGTGTGTAACTGAGCAATGAAATTTGGTACGTCCAATCCATTTGGAACAGTCATCAACGTTTCTCGTGGTTTGAAATGATGGGCTCGCGCCAGAATTTCATCATTCGGGTGAACGGTGATGATGATGTCTTTGAGCGGTGCTGTGAATTGTTCTGCTGTTTCATAGACCCATTTTCGAATCTCTGACATGGGCTCAAGAAAAACCCAACCTCCAATGCGATACACGCAACGTGGTCGAGGTGAGATAAGCGTATTCGCGATTGAGCCCAGGATTCCGATTTTTGTACTGTTTAAATCGATTGCATCCGGCTTCCATGATTTGATGAGGGCGCGAATCTCAAAAATCCCTTTGAGATCATTCCATGGCTGAATGTCGCGTACTACGTGCTGCAATCGGTGTGTGGGTATCCCGAGTTTGTTTGCTTTTTCCCATAATTCTCCTTCGCCGCCCGCCGCGATCAAAACTTCATGCCCCTCTTTCAGGAGGTCTGTCGCAAAGTGTGTGACAAAAGATTGAACACCACCCCAATCTGCGACGGTGACGAGCAAGAGGATGCGTTGTTTCATAGATGGGTTGATTTTTTGCGCCTTCGATCCTTCTAGGTTAACATAAGGCTGTCATTCAACAAAGAGCGAAAATATGTGTGGAATTGCTGGAATTGTGACGCGTGACGGTGCCCCTTCGGATGAGGGGTCGCTTCGTCGTATGTCGGGGGCTATTGCGCATCGTGGACCGGATGCCGAGGGGATTTGGCGTGCGTCTGGTGTTGGGTTTGCTCATCGTCGGTTGTCAATCATTGATTTGTCTACGGATGGGAATCAGCCGATGTCTGATGTGACCGGACGATTCACCATTATTTTTAATGGAGAGATTTATAATTTTCAGGAATTGAAAAAAGAGTTAGAACAAAAAGGGAGTCGATTTCAAACAAAATCAGATACGGAGGTGATATTGGAGGGATACCGTCAATGGGGACCTGAGTGCGTGAAGCGACTTCGTGGAATGTTTGCATTTGCATTGTGGGATTCGCAGGAGCGAAGTTTGATGATCGCGCGAGATCGTGTTGGGAAAAAACCGCTATTTTATCATCTCGCATTGAATGGTGATTTGCGCTTTGCATCTGAGCTGAAGGCGCTCGCATCTGTTGTTCCGATGGTTCCGGATTTGCAGACCGTGAGACTGTTTCTTGGGTTGCAGTACGTGCCTGCGCCACGGACGGGTTTTGTGGGTATCGAACAATTGTTGCCAGGTTCGTATGCTATTTGGAAAGACGGTCAACTTCAGCTTGAGCAATATCACGAGTGGGATATTCGAACAAAGACGAATGATACGCCGGCGCAGATGGATGCACGTCTTCGAGAATTGCTCGAGGAGTCTGTAAAAATTCGTCAGCTTGCGGCTGATGTTCCTGTCGGGGCGTTTCTTTCGGGTGGGATTGATTCGGCGGCAATCGTTGCGTACGCATCGCAGCACACGAAAAAATTACAAACGTTTACGATGGGATTTCCGGAGTTGAACATGGACGAGCGACGTGAGGCACGAGAAATTGCAAAGACATTCGGAACAGATCATCACGAGTTTGAAGCGCGACCTGAACATCTTCAAGAGCTTGTTGATGAGTTAGTTTCGCAGTATGACGCGCCGTATGCAGATTCTTCCGCGCTGCCTTTATGGCTGTTGGCAAAGGAGACGTCAAAGTCCATAAAAGTTGTTCTGACCGGTGACGGGGGAGATGAGATATTTGGCGGATATCGTCGATATGTGCACTATGAGCGAGCATTGAAGATGGCTCACGGTCCATTCGGTTCAGTGATCGCATCAGGATTTACCAGCAGGGTTGGAAGATTGCTCCGTGATCCGCGATTTGAACGCATGTCAGATGTTGTGCGCGCATTGCGTTTGGTCGATTCATCTAGTGCATATGGGGAGATGTTTTGTGGTTCGTATTTTGGTTCCGAGATGCTCGCTGAGTGTGTTCAGCCTACATTTGCTGCAGAAACAATTTCAGCAGATGCCGTGAAATATGTTGCCAAACAGATGGGTGGTTCGTCGCAACTTGATGCTGCCATGTATTTTGATTTCACTTCATATCTTCCAGATGACTTGAATGTGAAGATGGATCGTGCGACCATGCGATTTGGATTAGAAGCGCGAGCACCATTGCTTGATCAAGAATTAGTTGCGTACGCGTTGTCCCTGCCACTCTCAGAAACAGTGCATGAGGGGAACACAAAAATCGCGTTTCGTCGTGCGATGAAGGGGATTGTTCCGGATCCTGTTCTTGAGCGTCCGAAGCGCGGATTTCAAGTTCCTCTTGCTGCATGGTTCCGTGGACCTCTTCGTTCATTAATTCAAGATCGCTGTCTTGATTCTTCATCTCCTTTATTGAACGTGATGAAGCCGGAGGCGGTACGTCGTCTCATTTCAGAGAATCAACGCGGCGTAGATCATGGAAATCGTCTTTGGATGATGCTCGTGCTTTCATCATGGTTATCGAAATATGGAGTCTAAGATCATCCTTGTAACCGGTGGAGCTGGATTTATTGGGTCGCATTTATGCGAAGCTCTTGTAAAAGATCCAAAAAATACGGTCTATTCCCTTGATAACTACTCAAGTGGGACGGAGAAGAATCATATTTCTGGTATCACATATGTCGTTGGAGATACGCGAGATATTGAAACATTGGTTACAGTGATTCCTGATCTTATCTATCACCTTGGTGAATATTCCCGCACATCAGAGAGCTTTACTGATCCCGAAAAAACCTGGCGCTATAATGCCGAGGGAACATTTTGTGTATTAGAATTTTGTCGAAAGCACAATGTTAAAAAATTACTGTATGCCGGTTCAAGTACGAAACTGGCTGATGGTGGCGATGGCAGAAATCAATCGCCATATGCATGGACGAAGGCTGCAAATACAGAACTGGTTCAGCGTTATCATGAATGGTTCGGTCTTCCGTATGCGATCACTTATTTTTATAATGTGTATGGTGGACGTGAAATTGAAACAGGGCCGTATGCGACGTTGATTGGAATTTTTAAACGGCTCACACGAGAGGGGAAACCGCTTTCTATTGTTGCACCTGGAACGCAGCAACGAAGTTTTACACATGTTGATGATATTGTGAGAGGTCTTGTACTGACAGCTGAAAAAGGTGAGGGTGACGGATACTGTCTTGGTCCGAAAGAATTATGGACAATCCGTGAGGTCGCCGAGCTGTTTGGCGGTGAGGTTGTGATGCTTCCGGAAAAATTAGGTGATCGAAAATCAGTTGCTATTGATCTGACAAAAACGGAAAGAGATCTTGGATGGAAGGCTGAGATTCGATTAGATGACCATATTCGTGAATTTGCTCAAGCCCTTGTATGAGAATTGCTGTTTTTTCAACGACTGATATCTTGCCTCCATTTGGAGGTGCGGAAGTTGCTTTGGGTGAGATCATGAAGCGTCTCCCTGATATTGAATTTGATCTGTATTGTGCAAAGTATTTCAAGGGTCGTTCACGAACAGAGCGGATCGGAAATGTGATGATTCATCGATATGGATTTGGATGGGGCATCATCGACAAGATCCTTTTCGTTTCTCTTGCACCGTTCGCTATTGCGAAAGCACACCGAAAGCGTCCCTATGATTTTGGATGGAGCATGATGGCTTCTTGGGGGGGTCTTGTAGCTGTGAGTAGTAAGCTACTGGTCGGATTGCCATACCTCTTGTCATTGCAAGAGGGTGATTCATTTGCAGACATTGATCGACGGACGCGCTTTATTCGTCCATGGTTTTTGCAGATTTTTCGTGAAGCGAAAGTGGTGCAGGCAATTTCGACGTTTCTCGACAAATGGGGACGAAGAATGGGATTCCGAGGATCGATTACGCGTGTTATTCCGAATGGTGTAGATGTTGAAACCTTTGCGAAGCAGATTTCTGATGAGCATATTTCTGGGGTGCGTCACTCATTTGGTTTTTCTGCCGATGCATTTATTCTCGTAACGACATCACGGCTGGTAAAAAAGAATGGCGTACAAGATGTCATTGATGCACTAGCAAAGCTTCCATCAAATGGCTGTTTTGTCATTTGTGGTTTTGGTGAGCTGGAATCGATGTTGAAAGATCGTGTTCGTGAATTACATCTTGAATCACGGGTGAAATTTCTAGGATCAGTTTCGCATGAGAATCTGCCTGAAGTTATTCGTTCATCTGATGCTTTTATTCGACCTTCATTATCGGAGGGTTTGGGTAATTCATTTTTAGAGGCAATGGCCGTTGGAGTTCCGGTCATTGGAACAATGGTAGGAGGGATTCCCGATTTTTTAGTCGATGGTCAAACGGGTTTTGCGTGCAGGCCGTCGAATCCGGAGAGTGTGGCTCGAACGGTTGAGAAGGTGATGACGTTGGATCAAGCATCACGGGATGCAGTTTGCGCTGCGGCAAAGGTCATGGTTCGTGAGAGATTCACGTGGGATGTGGTTTCGAAGCAGATGCGATTATTGTTTCAGGAGATCTTAGACACGCGTTGATTCTTATTACCGTTATATGAATATCTATTCACGAAAGAATGTAGCCAAACAATGGATCTTGAGCGAGGTTGAACGACTCGCTGTGCAAACTCCTATTAAAGTTTGTGATTTAGCCTGTGGGTATGGTTCATGCTGGCCACAGTTTTTGATAGACCATCAACACATTTCATATGTTGGCATTGACACAGATGTTTCGGAAATTGAAAAAGCAAAAATGGCATTTGCTCATTGCGTAAATGCTCAAGTACAGGTCGGGGATGCTCAGACGCTGAAAGAAAACGAGGGCATATTTGATGTGGTTACAGCGTTCTCTGCGCTTGAGCATGTCGTCAATCTAGACGCGTTTGTGAAGACAACGATGTCGCTTTTGAAGTCTGGAGGAAGAGCTTTTTTAAATTATGATGCCGGCCATTTTCGTTCATTGAATGTGAAGGAGC
>CAZNPI010000048.1:0-6541 GCA_964575015.1 uncultured Gammaproteobacteria bacterium | reverse complement strand
AGGGAAAGAGTAGCGGGTTGCGGCGTATCTGTCTAGAAATAAAAGGACCCGGCCGTACTACGCGGTCGGGTATACAGAGAAAAGATCAGACCGGACGAAAATCACACAAGCGACGAATAACAGGGATGATGCGAAGCCTTTTCCCAATAGCACCCTGCTCTTCTTCGACCAGATTTGCCAGCTTCAGCACATAGTCGAGATACATGTCACGCTCTTCCGCAGGCATCCATGACCCATCATCCCAGAGATTCCCTGCCTTCGCATACAACATGAAGAGACAGCATAGTGGACTACGTGTCCAAATCTGCACCATCTCGTCTTTCAAGCTCGGAAAGGTCATCTCATCAACCAAATGCCTTGCCGCCTCAGGCAACGACACGGGGAAAGCTGCTGTCGTATCCTTCTTCAAATCATGAAACAACAATGTCTGAAAGCCCAAATCACGAAGTTCCTCAGGCAACCCAGCATCCTGAACCAGTGTCGTAGCGCACTGCACAGCATGGAGCGCCACGGGCGTCCGACCATCGAACCGACGAAACGCCAACTCTGGCGTCCGTGGATATTGGCTATGCGCCGCGATCGCGGCAAACATCAGCCCCTCACACATCTGAATAGATAGCGGCGAACGTACCTGATCCGATCCCATAGCTCACCTTCCTTTCGCAGGCCGACAGTATCATAAACGACTATTTCGTCAAAACAAAAGGGGCCGACACGCACGTGCGCATCGGCCCCATGAGAAGCCTCCTTTCTTACTTGCTAGATGACGACGATCTCGTCGTCGAGGATCCTGAGATCGTGGTCGGCGCAGATGGGCACCGGGATCTGGCTGATGATCCGGCCGTTCGCGTCCTTAGGACGCGCGACGATCTGGCTGCCGTCGGGACGGAAGAGCGGCTCACGCACCTCCAGATTCACGCTGATCGTGCGCTCCCCGTTCGGCTCGCCGTTCTCGTAGAACGGGTTGTCGTACGCGCGGACGCGCCAGTTGGACGTCCGCACCATCTCCATGAGCTCGGCGAGGATGTCGCCGCGCTTCGCCTTGAACTCTTCGGACGGCCAGTCGAACTCGCGCCGGACGAAGAAGTAGCGCACGGTGTGGTACTTCTCCTTGCCGAAGAAATCCTTGCTGTCGAGTCGCTCCTGGTAGAACGACGAGACGAGGACGTACCCCGCCTCCGCGAGGTCCTCGAGGAACGTCACCAGGGAGACGTTCTTGACCGGGTCGATGAGCTTGATGCCGTTGATGTTGGCCTCGCTCTTTCGCTCGGCACGCTCCACGTGGGTCTCCGGGTTCGCTCGCTTCACGAGCGCCGGGATGACCTCGATGTTCGAGAAGCTGAACTGCAGCATGATCGCCCGGTCGCGGCTGTTCAATTGTCGCACAAACCACCTCGTTGTTAGACGGATAGGATCACACGGAATTCACTCATCGTTCACCAGAACATGAATGAAACCGCATGAAATCGCGGCAAAAGCGCCGGTATCTAACGGTCAAATATAGCAGAAAATGGCCATTTTGTCAAGTATTCCGCGAGAATCTCGTTCATGCTACATTTTAGTCATGACAAAAAGCCTGAAGCACACTATCCTGATTATTGAAGATGAATTACCGCTCCGTAAAGCTCTGGTTGAAAAGTTTAAGCATGAAGACTTCGATGTTCTTGCAGCCGCAGATGGAGAAGAGGGCCTAGCCATCGCGCTGGCACAAAAACCAGATATCCTTCTTACAGATATCATCATGCCAAAAATGGATGGCATCACGATGCTTGCGAAGCTACGTGAAGCAAGTGCATGGGGAAAAGAAGTTCCCGTCATCATGCTAACCAACGTAACAGCAGACGACGAAATTACCAGAGCCGTAAATGCAAATGAACCTGCGTACTATCTCGTGAAATCAAACTGGTCAATCAATGATATTGTAAAAAAGGTAAGAGAACGCCTTATCACAAACATCCCAAAATCCTAAATCATGGTCAATGTCCTTCTATGGAAACGTCATCACAACAAACACTGCTGATTATTGAAGACGAAGTTGCGCTACACGATGTTCTTATCGACCGATTTACAAGCGAGGGCTACAACGTCCTAGAAGCCATGGATGGCGAACGCGGATTAGAACTTGCGCTTGAAAAAAAACCAGATCTCATCCTCCTCAACTTGCTGCTGCCAAAAATGGACGGGATGACTGTGTTGAGAAAAATGCGAGATACGAATGCATGGGGAAAAGAAGTTCCAGTCATTGTTCTCACAAACCTCAATCCAGATGATGAAATCATAAAAACGGTCAACGAAGACCAACCAGCCTACTACCTCGTCAAATCAGACTGGCCGATGGATGAAATCGTGAAAAAGGTGAAAGAGCTACTTCCGTAATTTAAAACATCAAAATAACGGCGTGCCACGTGAAGCCCTGGCGAAGACGATCAAGAGGTAGCCCCGTATAACGCTTCGCGCACGGGGCACGTAAAAAGCCCTCGCAGCAATAGCTAGGGCTTTTTACGTGGTGCACTCGACTGGGGTCGAACCAGTAACCTCTTCCTTCGGAGGGAAGCGCTCTATCCAGTTGAGCTACGAGTGCAGGATGAGCCGAGCGTACCGAATATTCACCTTCCCCACAAGACGCAATTCGTGTATCTTGACGTTTGTCATCAAATTCGATACGATTCGGCCACAAAAGTCTTCATGCGACGGTAGCTCAGCTGGTAGAGCAGGGGCCTCTTAAGCCCAAGGTCCCGGGTTCGATCCCCGGCCGTCGCACCACGTAAAACCACGCCTTTAAGGGTGTGGTTTTGCTTTTGGCGTGGTCACGTGGCGTTGCCGATACAAACAAATTCTACTAACCCAAACAAAACACCCGCGATAGACGAGTTCGTAATACCTCCTTGTGGGGACGGTGATCACGGGTGTCTGTCGCGGGCTTAGGAGCCTGCGCCGGTTCTGGACGGAGGTGGATTCGGAATAAACCTCGCTGCATGCGCTTTTGCTGCCACCTTTTTCAAGCACGCATAGAAGGTGTACATTGCCGGCTTTGAGGGATCGGATTGGGAATGGCAACTAAAGACCATCTCCTGATCCAGCGTCAGCATGATCTCGACCCGCTGATCATCACGACCCTCGAACGAGAGACAGACCGAGCCATCTACGATCGTCAGCCGAAAATCTTCGCGCTCTTGAGCCATTGTCGGTGAAACGCCGATGATTTCGACGTACGCATTCGTGCCCTTGAAGCTGACAACGACCCAATGCGTTGATTCGCGTTCCGACCGCTCGATCTCACGCTTCCGACACGCTACTTCCTTCTGCTCTGCTTCAGGTGACCGTTTGAATCGCTCGAAAAATCGTAGCGCCATTCGCCCCTCCTTAGCACAGGTGAAAATGTGCAAACGAAAGAAAAGTCTATCAAGAAAACGCGGCTTCGTCAACGGTCAGAACAAAGAAACCTACTGACGTTATACCGGCGTATTTTTCCTTGAGGTCAAACACTCCACCATGAGAAAGATGAATCCGATCAGGAAACAGGTGATAGATGTGCTGATTGGAACAAGACGACTAGGAGGAAGATCCGGCAGCTGAATCTGCTGGATCTCACCCACCACAACCAGTGGTACAGCACAGATATTACTCCACCCATACAGAAGCGCGGACATCCCAAAGCGTGTAGTTCCCGAAATCTGCCGATGCTCGTATCCTGCATACAGAGTAACAAGCAGATACTCAACTAATCCGAACCCCAGATCAAACAGCAACAGAGGAACTCCATCGTGCGAGGTCATGAGACTACGGAAATAGACAAAAATGATTCCACTGGCAGAAACGAGAAACACCAATATGAATTGGTCCAGTCTCTGATGAGGATCCCTTTTCTTTTCAACATATGCCGCCAACCAAAGTGCAGGGAGCAGAAAGACAACTGAAACCGTGACAGGCTCTACCCGACCCACCAGCAACACAAAGATTGCAGCCGCCGAAGGGATCAAAGCATACATGAGAAACAAACGAGCAAGCATCACTACCACGCTCTGCCTGTATCAGACAAAACGGATTCAATACAAACGAATCTGAACCATTTCGACATATGTCTACCCTCCGTGAGGTCAAATGCCGTAGCGCGTATGTAGCCCATTTTTTGGACTGCGTCAAGAGAAACAAACAGAAATCCTGGCAGATTGCCAGGATTTCATTGAAAGAACGACGAAGAACCTTACATCTTCTTTTTCATCGAACACTCCATGCAGCACTTGCACACCATCAACATCATGACAGCGGCAACACCGACTAAAACATAAATACCACGAGTAACCCATTCCCACTGACCGAACAAATACATCACAAGATCAAACTTGAGAAGCCCAACAAGACCCCAGTTTAATCCACCCACGATTAAGAGAACCCACGCGACCTTATGTGCGTTGCACATTTTTCCCATCATACAATGAAGAAAAGATGAATAAGGCGGCCTAACGTATGAAGTATAGCACGTTATCCTCGAAAGAACTGTTTTATGAAAGCGAGGCGATATAAAACAATATTAAACGGCAAATCCCAGGTCCCAACCAGATTCAATAATCGTCCTCCCCAACCTAATTTAAATCGAGTAATCCCCTCCCACGATGGCTTGTAATAATACATCGCCTTTGACTGCGGATTTGAACCACCAAAATCGTACAGTTTAAACCCTTTTGATTTTGCATCGCGAATTGCATTCCAGTGAAGCGCAAATGGTGCCATGACGTTTCGTGATTCTGACGAAGAAGCACCGTAGAGATAGGTCACCGTGTCACCAAACAAGACCTCAAGACTTGCTGCCAAGATCTTTCCTTGAAATTCTGCAACTCGAATTTCTGCTAACCCTCGTTCATGAAGAAATGAATACGTTGCTCTTAAATACGCTCTTGAGTGCTGGACAATATGATCTCGCTCCGCCGTTTCTTCCATCAAATTTAAAAAGGTTTCAATATCTGCAATTGAATTCGCAAAACGAACGTTCACCCCATGGCGTTCAGCCACACGAATGTTGTATCTCGTTTTTTCATGCATCTTTTTTAAGAGGTCCTCTTCAGGCACATCCAAATCAAGCACGATCGTTGATGCCGGGTTCATGGCATGTGCACGGCGAAAAGAAAGCGGCAGAAGCCCTTCTGGATTAGCCAGTTCCGACTGTGGCTCCACACGCCAAAATAAGGAACCACGACGAAGTGCCGGAATCTTCAACAGCTCTTCGGAAAGCTTCATCATCACTTCACGTCGATCTTCTACCTTCACCTCTTTTGCAAATACCGGACCTCGTGCAGCAAACCAATATCCTAAACCAAATTTCCGACGACGATATTCCAATTGAATGGCTACACCCCATCCTCCCCCATCATCAACGAGTGCAAACCGCTGTACAGGGCAATGTTGTGAAATGCGAAACTCTCCCCAACTCCATGATTGTAAAAATTGTGCGTACGGTTGAGCGCTTTGAAACTCATCCCATTCATCTTGGTTTGTACAATAGACAAGCTTCATGCAGATAAATATTTTAATGCTTCACGAATACGCTGTGCCACATCTGCTTCCGTTCCAGTGAGCGACTTCACCACCTCTCGCGCCTTTGGCATTGCATACCCAAGCGACACCAACGCATCAATAACCTCTCCATCCGTTCCCGTAATCGTCTCGTCCTCAACCAACTGACCCTTCAAGTCCAAAATAATTTTCTGCGCTGTCTTTTTTCCAACGCCTGGCATTGATGTAAGCATCGTAAGATCTCCCTGCAGAATAGCGCGATACACCGTGTCATACGACCCTACAGATAATATCGTGAGCGCAACTTTTGGACCAACGCCGGAAACAGAAAGAAGACGTTCGAATAATTCCATTTCTGCATGATGGATAAATCCAAAGAGGTCGTGACTATCCTCACGAACATGATCATGGATATACATGAAACACGGATCATCTTTTTTTACAGACGACAACGTACTGGACGAAACACGAACGATATATCCAACACCCGCAACTTCTAACAAAATACTTGCCGCATGCACTTCACTCACCATTCCGCGTAATGATCCGATCATAGATGAATACAGAGTAACATAAACCCCGTCCACCTCAATAGGTCTGATGGACGGGGCACGAAGTTATTGTTCAGAAGATGCGTTGAGAGCCTGTCTCAATCCAGGGGAAAAATCCTGAATCGACGTTCCTTCGAAGCGAAGGTACCGCTGTGCATTTGTTCGAACCTCATTCAAGTCTTGTGGCTTCCGCCGAAACGCGGCTTCCGCCATGATCCGATACGGGGGCGGGAACGTAGGCTCACTAGCCAAAATGAAGTGCGATTCCCGATTTGCCAACTGATACTGACCCTGCTTCAGGTATCGCTCTGCCGCAGCCAATAGCTTTACGGATTGCGGAGAGAGGGCGCTGAGAGGCTGCGGGGGAATCCGCCGCACCGGTGCTGCAGATGCTGATACCGAAGGCACGACCTGCCGCTCCTCCGATACGACAACAGATGCATCCACGGCAACCTCTGGAATCCGATCCGGCACTCTCT